>CBJNAR010000265.1:0-5745 GCA_966434075.1 uncultured bacterium | reverse complement strand
GACGTGCCCAGCAGTTGCACCTCGCCCGCCAGCGAGGGCGGCAGTTGCACCACCAGGTTGTTGAACAGCCGGTCGCCATCCTTCATAAAGTAGAACGAGAGCAACAGGGTGATAATCGCGTTGAACAGGAACGCGGCCAGCCCGGTGACAAAGTTGAGCACGCTCCCGCCGACGTTCTTCACCTGCTCGCCCACCGCGCCGTAGAGCGGGTCCAGATGGATGTCTTCCACCCGCACGCCCCAGTTTTGCATCTGCTTCAGGCTTTCGTTGCCCAGGTCCTCCAGTTCGGCGGTGTACGCGGGCGTTTGATCGATCAGGCGCTGGATCTGGTCGGCGAGTGCGGGGAAGACCAGGAAGCCGATCACCGTGAGCACGAGCAGCATCGCCAGGTAGACGACGGTGATGGCGAGGAGCTGGCGCACGCCCCAGGCTTGCAGCCGGCGGGCGAGCGGACTGAGCGCAAAAGCCAGCAGCCAGGCCAGGAAGAACAGCAGGATGATACTGGCGAACTGGATCAACAGCATCCAGACCTGGCCCATGATCCAGGTCGCCGCAATAATCACCAGCAGGATGATCAACGCCTGCAGCCAGCGATTATTATTCATCCAGACCTGCCTTGCTTTCTAGAACCGGCCCGCGCACCCGACCGGGCACGGACCTAGACAGGGGTCCCGCAGTTGGGGCAGAAGGCGGCGCCGGGCGCCAGGACTTTGCCGCAGGTGCGGCAGCGGCGCTCGTCACTGGCCGGCGGCTCGCGCCGGGGCACGCCGTTGCCGTCGGCCGCGGGGGTCGCGGGGGGGGTGCTGCTGATCGCCGGGCGCACCGGCAGGGGCGCGGGCGCCGGTGCCTCTTTAGAGGCAGGGCGGGGCGCCCCGCTGGTGGCGGGGATAGTGCTGCCGGCCGGCGCCGGGATCGCCGGCGCCGGGCCCTCTTTCGATGCCCCTAAAGGGGCAGGCAGTGTGACCGGCGCGGGCGGCGTCACGCGGCGCGGGCGGCGCAACACGCTCACCGCCACGGCGACGATGCCGCCGAGGGCCAGCAGCAGCGGCCACCAGCCGGCCCACTCCAGGAAGAAGCGCGTCACGGCGTCGTTGCGCAGAGGGCTGCCGGTGGCGCCCTGGCTGTAGTCCCAGTTGCGCAGCAGCACGGCCAGGATGGCCGCCCCGTTGAACAGCGCCAGCAGGGCGGCGATCAGGCGGGCGCGGACGCTCGGCTTGCCGAGGCGCGGCAACAGCAGCGCCCCGCCGTAGCCCACGGCGATCAGCGGCACCAGGAACAGCACGCTGCGGACGATCATCCGCGCGCCCACAGGGCCCAGGAAGCCCAGCGCCGACCCCAGGTCGTTGCCCCAGGCTTCGCCCCACTCGTCGGCCAGCAGCGCGCCCAGCAGCAAGCCGCCCAGCGCCACGACCTCCGGCCACGGGCCCCGCCGGGCCCCCACCAGCGCAAACACTACCAGCACCGCCACCAGCACGCCATCGAGCACCAGCATCATCGCCTCTCTGCCGCCTCCTCTTGCTAAACAAGCATATTGTATCACATTTGCTACGGATTAGCAGGCACCTCTGTTGCAGCGGGTGCCCGTTACGCTTTTGCCCGCGCCGGGCGGCATCCCGGTGGGCGAGCAACCTACCCCCCCAGCCCCCCTTCCCGCGGCGGGAAGGGGGGAATCTCCGCAGCGAGGAAAAGTAACTCCCCTCCCCGACGCGGGGAGGGGCTGGGGGAGAGGTTGCTCCGCCCGCCGGGATGCCCAGCCCGCGCAGGCGGGCTTCGTAAAGGTTGCCCGCCCCTTCAGGGGCCGGGCAACCGGGCCAAGCAACCCGCCTGATTTGCGGCGGCTTTCGGCAATTCGGTATACTCACAACGCTGTACCGCTACGCGACTGCTGCCCCGGCCTGGCCGGGCGCAAGAGTTAGGAAGGGTAAACATGCGCAAACCATCATTGCTGACACTCCTGGGCCTGGCGCTGCTGGGCCTCCTGATCCTGGGCGCCGCGGGGGCCGCCGCGCAAAGCGGCTATGGCGGGCGCCCGCCGCAACTCACGCCCTACCCCACGCCCGGCACCGGCGAGTACGCCACGCCGGTGCCGCCCGGCGCCGTCCCGCCCGCCGCCCCGGCGGCCTTCGCCCCGGTGTCGCGGTTCGGCATGAACCTCTACCTGACCGGCCTGGAGCGCAGCAATGCCCAGGCGAGCGCCCTGGCGACCCTGGCCGCCCAGGGCGGCGTCAAGTGGTCGCGGGAAGAGCTGTCCTGGGCCAATATCGAGCCGAACGCCAAGGGCCAGTTCAACTGGAGCATCTACGACAGCCGCCTGGGGCTTGATGCGGCCAACGGCATCAACGTCGTCGGCATGCTGCTGACCACGCCGAAATGGGCCTCGACCAACCCCGGCGCCGGCGATTACTTCTGGTATGAGCCGCGCAACTATAACGACTACTTCGACTTCGTGCGCGCTGCCGTCAGCCGCTGGAAGAACCAGATCCACGTCTGGGAGATCTGGAACGAGCCGAACCACCAGGCCACCTGGAACTGCCTGAACAACTGCGACCGCGCCGCCCGCTATGCCGCGCTGCTGGCCGGCGCCTATCAGGCCGTCAAGTCGGTGGATCCCACCGCCCGCGTGCTCATCGGCGGCATCTACATCCATGATGTCAACACCGAGGGCCTGCCCTTCCTGAACCAGGTGGTGGCCGCGTCGGGCGGGGCGATCAACTTCGACGCCCTCTCCATCCACACCTACATGCCGGACCGCGTGCCCGAGTCGATCCAGCCCAACAGTGTGGTGCAGAACTTCCAGTACCGCCTCAACATGATGAACGACTGGATCAACGGCCACGGCGGGCGGCCCGGCGAGATCTGGGTCACGGAAGACGGGCGCAGCACCTGCAATCCGTGCAATCCCAACATCGGCGTGGTCTGGTCCGAAGACGCCCAGGCGTCGATGCTGGCGCGCATGTACGGCATCGCGGCGGCCACGCCCCGGCTGGCTCAGTTCGACTGGTTCCAGTTCGAGGACAAGTTCAACCACCCCACCGATCTCTTCGGCGGCATGGCGATTGTCCGCGACGACCTCAGCCTCAAGCCGGCCTACGCCGCCTACCAGACGGCCCAGCGGATGCTCGACGGCGCGGCGCTGCTCGGCACCGGGCCGCAGATGATCCCCGGCGGCAGCCCGCAACAGCCCGACAACTCCGACTTCGCCGGCTTTGACTACCGCTTCACACGGGCCGGGTCCACGTTCCACATGGTCTGGCGCGTGAACGACAGCGTGACGATCAACTACCCGGTGGAGACGGCCCAGGTGGACGTGATCGACCGCGACGGCGGCACCCGGCGCGTGGCCGCCACGAACGGCACGATCCCGCTGACCATCAGCACCCGCCCGCAGTACATCGTGAACGTGAACTGCACGGCCCGCTTCAGCGATGTCTGCCCCGATAACTGGGCCTACACCTACGTCGAGTTCCTGGCGGCGCACGGCATCATCTCCGGCTACAGCGACGGCACCTTTCGCCCCGGCACCACGGCCACGCGCGGGCAACTCGCCAAGATAATCGTCGTAGCCCGCGGCTGGTCGCTCGCCAACCCGGCCCGGCCCTCGTTCACCGACGTGCCCACCAGCTACCCGTTCTACCGCTACATCGAGACGGCCAAGAGCCACGGCGTGATTAGCGGCTACAGCGACGGCACCTTCCGCCCCGGCAACACCGTGACCCGCGGCCAGATCTGCAAGATGGTCGTCAGCGCGTTCGGCTGGGCCATCACCACGGCGGGCGGGCCGCACTTCAGCGACGTGCCGCGCGCCGACCCGTTCTACAGCTACGTCGAGACGGCGGTGAACCACAACGTGGTCTCGGGCTACGGCGACGGCACGTTCCGCCCCGGCAACCCGGTCACGCGCGCCCAGTTGAGCAAGATCCTCTACCAGGCCATGAACCCATAGCCGCCGATCCCGAGGCCAATTTGAAACCGGTCCGCCTTCGGGCGCGCTGTAGGGGCCGGTTTCAAACCGGCCCGCATTCGGTCGCGTTGTAGAGGCGCGTTTCAAACCGGCCCGCCCGCGGTCGCGTTGTAGGGGCCGGTTTCAAACCGGCCCGGCTAGGGAAAGAAGGGGGCGCGTGAGCCATACGGCTCACGCGCCCCGGTGATCAGGGGCGCCGCCGCCGCGTTGCCCAGACGCGGCGGCAGGCACCCGGCGGGGGGTTCAGTCCTCCCGGCGCTCCACTACGATGGTCAGATCGGCGGCGAGCGCGGCAATCGCGCCTACCGCGGCCCAGACGGGAAGCAGCACGGCCCCAACCACCCCGGCCATCAGGGGGAACTGGGCGATGTTGTGTCCGGTGGAGTCCCGCAGAAGAATGCGGCGCACATTCCCTTCATGCACCAGTTCTTTGACCTTCGCCATCACCTTGTCGCCCGTGAGTTGGTACTCTTCCACGGGCGCGCGCTGCTTGAGATCCATCAGCCCTTCCTTCGCTTCCTGCGCGAATTCCGTGGCTTTGGAGATCACCGTCTCGCGCGTAATCCGCAGTTCCTCCGTAGGCCGATCCTCGATCATCGGTGTGTCTCCTTTCCGCATGACCTTCCGCCCGGTTCCACAGCAGGCGAAACAATCCTCACCGGGGTGCGGCGCGCGTTCGCGTGGCCAGGCGGCGTGACGCAGGCCGGCGAACGCGCCGGGCGGACAGGCATCCTTATTGTCGCACATCCCCGGCCCGCGCCGCGTTACGGGATCGCTACCCGCGGGTAGCGGGCGACCACCGGCGCGCCGCGTCTGACGCCGGCAGCCCCTTTCGGGTATAATAGGAGGTATTCTAGCGAGGAGGCCCCTGATTTTATGAGCGCCGACGCCCCCGTGGCCCTGTCCCTGTTCGCGCCCGAACCCGAACCCGCGCCCGCCGGCCCGGCGGCCCCATCTGCCGCCAAAGAAGCCCCCGCCGCCGCGCAGGCGCCCACCGTGAGCAACGGGGCGCTCTATCGCCGCTACCGCTCGCGCGACTTCCACGAGCTGGTGGGCCAGGAGCCGATCGTCCGCACCCTGCAAAACGCCTTGCAGAGCGGGCGGCTGGCCCACGCCTACCTGTTCTGCGGCCCGCGCGGCACCGGCAAAACGTCCACCGCCCGCCTGCTGGCGAAAGCCGTCAATTGCCAGGCGCCGGAGGGCGTCGAACGGCCCTGCAACGCCTGCGATGCCTGCCGGGCCATCAACGAGAGCCGCGCGGTCGACCTGATCGAGATCGACGCCGCCTCGAACAACAGCGTGGAAGACGTGCGCGACCTGCGCGAACGGGTCAACTTCGCCCCCGCCCAGATGCGCCGCAAGTTCTACATCATCGACGAGGTGCATATGATGAGCACCTCGGCCTTCAACGCTCTGCTCAAGACTCTGGAAGAGCCACCCGCCCACACCATCTTCGTGCTGGCGACGACCGATCCGCAGAAGCTGCCGGCGACCGTGCTCAGCCGCTGCCAGCGCTTCGACTTCCGGCGCATCGCCCTGCCGGTCATGGTCCAGCATATGACCGGCATCGTCGCCAGCGAGGGCTACACGGTCGAACCCGGCGTGCTGGAACTGATCGGGCGCCAGGCGCGCGGTGACGTCGAGGTAACCCGCGCCGACGTTGGCACGCTGCGCCGGGCCGAAGGCCAGCGGCGCCCACCACTCGACGTCGCCAGCGACGTCGTTGGCTTCGGCCGGCAGCACGCCGATGATCTCCGCGGCGCGCCCGTCGATGGTGATGCGCT
>CBJNAR010000264.1:0-5750 GCA_966434075.1 uncultured bacterium | reverse complement strand
TGCCCGCCGGGCAGTTGGACCCCGCGGCCATCCTGGCCCTACCCGAAGAGTCGCTGCGCGCTGCCGGGCTGTCGCGGGCCAAGGCCGTGTATCTGCGGGACCTGGCCGCGCATGTGGCCGATGGGCGGCTGGATCTCGCCCGGTTGGGGCAGGAACCGGACGAAGCGGTCATTGCCGCGCTGCTGCCGGTGAAGGGCATCGGGCGCTGGACGGCGGAGATGTTCCTGATCTTCGCCCTGGGCCGGCTCGACGTGCTGCCGGTGGACGACCTGGGCTTCCGCCGGGCCGTCCAACTGCGCTACAACCTGCCCGATCTGCCCATGCGCACCACCCTCCCCGCGCTGGCCGAACCCTGGCGCCCGTACCGCTCCATCGCCACCTGGTACCTCTGGCGCAGCCTCAACAACACCCCCACGCTGTAAGAAACAGAGGCGGCACTCCTCGTTGTCATGCTGAACGGAGTGCAGCATCCCGGCTTTCCCGGACGAGACGAGACTCTTCGCTGCGCTCAGCGTGACAAGCAGGGCCGGAAGGGCTATTGACAGACACACACTCCCGATCTATAATGGCTCTGTAATTAATCAATCGATTGATTAAGCAAACCAAAGGAGGCATATGGGGAGACGACAGGGGCCGTCGGAGGAACGGCGGGCGGCGATTTTGCAGGCCGCCGAGGCGGTGTTTACCGAGGCGGGCTATACCGGTGCGTCCATCCGCGAGATCGCGCGGCGGGCGGAGGTCAGTTCGGCGCTGCTGTACTGGTTCTTTCCCAACAAGGCCAAGCTGTTCGCCGCGGTGCTGCTGGCGAAGGTAGACGCGCAGGGCGTGCTGGAGTTTCCACCGGCGATTTTCGCCATCCCGCCGCAGGAGTTCTTGCCGCGGCTGGCGCACGGCTTTGCCCGGTTCATGGGCAGCGCGCAGCAGATCAACTTGATGAAGTTGCTGCTGCGCGAGGCGGATCGCGAGCCGGACCTGATCGCGACGCTGAGCCAGACCATCAGCCAGCGCGCGCTCACGCCGATGGGGGCGTACATGCGCCGCCAGATGGATCTGGGGCGCATCCGGCGCGACAACCCGGAATTTGTGGCCCAGGCGTTCCTGGGGATGTTCATCGCCGTCGTGTTGCGCCGCGAGATCTTGCAGGAACCGGAGAGCCGGGCCTGGAACCTTGACGAATATGTGGACACCGCCGTGGGCGTGTTTCTGCGGGGCATCATCCCGGCGCCCGGCGAGGTCCTGGAACCGGCGCCCGCGCCACCCCCGGTCCCAGCGGTGGACCACGCGGCGCGGAAGGTGGACCATATACCGATCGAGGAATGAGGTAGCAGCATGAGCAGCAGCAAGGCGGACCACCAGTCGGTGGTGGAGGTGGCGGGGCTGGTCAAGCGGTTCGACGGCGTGCGCGCCCTCGACGAGATGCACCTGACCGTGCCCGCGGGTATGATCTATGGGCTGCTGGGACCGAACGGCGCGGGCAAAACCACGCTGATCCGCGCGCTGCTGGGCCTGGTGCGGCCCGACGCCGGGACCGTGCGCGTCCTCGGCCATCCCATCCCGGCCCAGGCAGCGGCGGTGCGTGCGAACATCGGCTACATGACGCAGGCGCCCGCGCTCTACTCGGACCTGAGCGTGCGCGAGAACCTGGAGTTCTTCGCGCGGGTGTTCGATATGAACGACACCGCCCGGCGCAAGGCGCGCATCCAGGAAGTGCTCGAACTGGTCGACCTGGCCGATCGGCAGACCAGCCCGGTGGCGAACCTGAGCGGCGGCATGCGCCAGCGCGTGTCGCTGGCCTGCGCGCTGGTCCACCGGCCCCGTTTGTTGTTGCTGGACGAGCCGACGGTGGGCGTCGATCCGCAACTGCGCCACGCCTTCTGGACCTACTTCCGCACGCTGGCCGCCAGCGGCGTGACCCTCGTGGTATCGAGCCACGTCATGGACGAAGCCGAGCGCTGCGACCGGCTGGGGCTGATGCGGGCCGGGAAGCTGCTGGCCGAGGGCACCGCCGCGAGTTTGCGCGCCCAGACCGGCCAGGCGACCCTGGAAGATGCCTTCCTGGCGCTGGCCGGCGTCCTGCCGATCCAGGGGGCGGAGGCTATAGCGGAGCGGGAAGAGACCGGCGTGGTCGGGTGAGCTGAAAGGAAGTAGACGATGAGTCCGGTCCATGTGCGTGCGCTGGCGACGCGGATCGTCCAGCAATTACGGCGCGATCATCGCACCCTGGCGCTGCTGTTCGTGGCGCCGATAATCATCCTCGCGCTCCTGGGGTACCTGCTGCGCTCGCAAGAATCGGGCACGCTGGTGGTCGGCATTAGCAACCAGGATCAGCCGGTCGCCCCGCTCAATGTCAGCGTTGCCGGTCGCCTGATCGACACGCTGCGGCAGAACGACCGCCTGACGGTGCGCGATCTCTCCGGCGACACCACCGCCGTGCGCGATGCCGTGCGCGACGGCACGGTGGACGCGGCGCTGATGTTCGGCCCGACCTTCACGGCGGATCTGCTGGCGCGCAAGCCGGTGGCGCTGGACGTGATCCTGGAGGGATCGAACCCGGCGAAAACCAGTAGCGCTGTGCCCGCGCTCCAGGGCGCGCTGCTCCAGGCGATGACGAGCCTGAGCGCGGCGCTGCCGGGCGCGAGTCCCGCGGCGAGCCTGCCGCCGTTGCGCCTGCAACCCGACCTGCTCTACGGCAGCACCGATCTGAAAAGCCTCGACTACTTCGCGCCCGTGCTGATCGGCTTTTTCGCCTTCTTCCTGATCTTCCTGCTCACCTGCGTCTCGTTCCTGCGCGAGCGCACGCTGGGCACGATGGAACGGCTGGCCGCGTCCCCGGTCACGCGGGGTGAGGTCGTCGTCGGCTACATGCTGGGCTTTGGCCTGTTCGCGCTCATCCAGTCGGCAATCATCGTGCTGTTCACCGCCTACGTCTTGCAGGTCCACTACAGCGGCAACCTGGCCTGGATCTTCCTCGTGACCCTGATCCTGGCAATCGGCGCCGTGAACCTGGGCATCTTCCTGTCGAGCTTCGCGCGGACGGAGCTCCAGGCGGTGCAGTTCATCCCGCTGGTGATTGTACCGCAGGGGTTGTTGAGCGGCCTGCTCTGGCCGGTGAAGGCCATGCCCGACTGGTTGCAGGTGGTGGCGCGGGCGCTGCCGCTCACCTACGCTAACGAGGCGCTGACGAACATCATGATCCGCGGCAAGGGCCTGGCCGACACGGCCTTGCAGATCGGCGTGCTGCTGCTGTTCGCCGCGCTGATGGTGGTGCTGGCCTCGCTCACCCTGCGCCGGGAGGTGGCATAAGCCGCGTGCCGGTGCTCTCGGTTGTATAAGGGAGGCCGCTCATGAGCATATCCGAACACGAACCGCAGGCGGGAAGCGGGTCCGCCGCAGCAGAAGGCGTGCTGGTCGTGCCGCTCCGGGATCTCGATGGCAGTTCGCTCTCGCTCGCCGGGGGGAAGGCGGCCCACCTGGGGGAACTGATCCGCGGGGGATTCGCCGTGCCCGACGGCTTCTGTGTGACCACGGCAGCTTATGCCCAGGTGGCCGCGGCGGCGGGGATCGATCCGCTGCTCGCGGAACTGGCGGGCCTGGATGCCGAAGACACGGCGCGGCAGGCACACCTGGCCGGGCAGATCCGCGCGGCCTTGCTGCGGACGCCTCTACCGGGCGATCTGGAGGCCACCTTGACCCGCGCCTATGAGACCCTGGGCGGGAACGCTGCCGTGCCGGTCGCCGTCCGCTCGTCGGCAACGGCGGAAGATCTGCCGGGCGCCAGCTTCGCCGGCCAGCAAGAAACCTATCTCAACGTGGCCGGCAGCGCTGCGGTGCTGGATTCTGTCCGCCGCAGCTTCGCCTCGTTGTGGACCGATCGGGCGGTCAGCTATCGCGCGGCGCGGGGCATCGATCCGCGGACCGTGCGCTTGGCCGCTGTCGTACAGCGCATGGTCGCGGCCCAGGTGGCCGGAGTGCTCTTCACCGCCAATCCGCTCACCGGCAAGCGCGAAGAGGCCGTGCTCGACGCGAATCCGGGGCTGGGCGAGGCGGTGGTCGCGGGTCTGACGGACCCGGATCATTTTGTGGTCGATACCCTAACGGGCGCCATTGTCGAGCGGCGCCTGGGAGGGAAGCAGATCGTCATCCGCTCGCGGGCGAACGGTGGGACGGAGCAGGTGACGCGCGCGGGGGCGCCGGAAGGCGCCTGCCTCACTGATGATCAGGTGCGGACGTTGGCCACGTTGGGCGCGCGGGTCGCGGCGCAGGCCGGAGGCCCGCAGGACATCGAGTGGGCCATCGACCCGGCGGGACAGGTTTGGCTGCTGCAGACGCGCCCGATTACGACCCTGTTTCCCTTGCCCCCGGATGCGCCGCCCGCGGGAGAGGCGCTGCGGGTGTACCTGTCGTTCAACATCCAGCAAGGCACGTACCGGCCCTTCACGCCGCTGGGCATCTCAGCCGTGCGCGTGCTGGGGGGCGCGCTGGCGGCGCTCTGCGGGTTTCCGCCACCCGATGCGCTGGCCGGGCCCGGCTTTGTCACCCAAGCAGCCGGGCGGATCTACCTGGATGTGACGGCGGCCCTGCAGAATCCGCTGGGGCGCCGCATCCTGAGACAGGCGATGACGGACGCGGAAGTCCATGCCGCGGCCATTTTCGACCGGTTGGGCACCGATCCGCGCATCGCCGACCGCCCCACATCGCCTGGTCCGCTGGTGCGCGGCCTGGGTGGGTTGCTCGCGCGAACCCGGCTGCCGTTGGCGCTCGTTCGTGTGCTGGTTGTGCCCCCCAGCAGCCAGGCCCGCCTGCAACGGCTCATCCGTCGCTTGCGGGCCGCCGGGCACCTATCCCCGACCGCTACGCCCGGTGAGCGGCTCGCCACCGCCGAGCGGTTGCTGCGGGAGGAGGTGCTGCGGGTGATGACCAGCGCCTCGCCCGCGATGGTGGGGGGCATGCTCAGCCTGACTCTGGCTCGCAAACTGCTCGGCGCGCTGGCGACCGAAGACGAACTCCAGATGGTGCTGCGCGGTCTGCCGGGCGATCTCACCACGGAAATGACCTTGGCCCTAGCCACGTTCGCCGCGCAGGTGGGCAGCGTGCCGGCGATCCGGCAATTGGTCCAGCAGACGGCGCCCGCCCAACTGGTCGCGGACTACCAGCGGGGCCGGCTGCCGGAGCTCTTGCAACGCGGTCTGGCAGCCTTTCTGGCGCGCTACGGCCATCGAAGTGTCTCGGAACTCGATCTGGGGATGCCTCGCTGGGCGGAAGATCCGAGCTATGTGCTCAACATGCTGGCCGGATTCCTCTCGCTACACGATCCCGATCAGGCGCCTGCGGCGCAATACCAGCGTGCCGCCCAGCAAGCCGGGGCGATGGTACAGTCGTTGACCGCGCGTGCGCGCCGGCGGAGCCGGTTGCGTGGCCGGCTGGTGGGCTTCTGCCTGAGTCGCGCCCGTGCTCTGGGTGGGCAGCGGGAAGCTCCTCGGTTCTGCCTGGCGCTATTGCTGGCGCGGGTGCGGGTGTTGCTGAAGCCGGTGGGCCAGGAACTGGTCGGCGCCGGGCGCCTGGCGCAGGCAGACGACATTTTCTTCCTGTCCTTCCCCGAAGTACATACCGCGCTGGCTGGGACGGATCTGCGGGCCACCGTGCGCGTGCGGCGGGATGCGTTTGATCGCGAACTTTCGCGCCGCCATGTGCCGCTTGTGTTGCTCTCCGACGGCCCCGAACCCGCTGCCGCCCCGGAGAGCGCCGGCGGG
>CBJNAR010000263.1:0-5795 GCA_966434075.1 uncultured bacterium | reverse complement strand
GGACGGTAAAGGGGCAGGCGCGATCAATCGCGCCGCTACGCATGAGGTCCGGTGGCACACGCTATCAACGCCGTATTCAGGCCAGTTCGTAGCGGCGCGATTGATCGCGCCTGCCGCCCTACCTCGATCCCGCTCCCGTGGGCGCCCCGGCGCTGCGGGGGTCATGGGCAATGGTGCGGGCAAGATCCAATGGAACCGGAAGCCACGCGCGCCGGAAAAAGCAGAAATCGCCGGGCGGCGGTCTCGCGCCTCGGCACCGAAGCGCCCAGGGGGGTCAAGGCAATAATACTCTCTTACCCGCCAGAGCGCAAAAGATTTTGCCGGCAATTCTTTTCCGTATTAGACCATTTTTGCTGCTGCTCTACGCTCGATGCCAGGCTAGCCGCCAGGCCGCGCAGGCGGCCTTCGTTGCGGAAGCCCGCCCGTTGCCGGGCGGGACAATCCCGCCTCCGCATGTAGCGTGCCCGTTGGGGGGAGAGCCGGGCTAGCCTTCGTAGAGAATTTCGAGTTTGTTGCCGTCGGGGTCACAGAAGTTGGTAAGGATCCCATAACTGGTCTCGACGGAGCGGTCGTAGAGCGTGATCCCGTGCGCCTCCAGGTGCTGGTTCATCGCTTCGAGATGTGCGCGGGATTCGGCCTTAAACTGTAAAAGAACGGGGTTCTCCGCGACCGTTTTCAGGCGATCCTGTTTGACTCCGTTCCCTTCAAGACCCAGCCGGCCCGTGCCCGTATTGAACGCGTAGAACCCCACCGTATCAAGATCGGCCTCGGGCGCGGTAGGCTCCAGGCCCAAAATGTCGCGGTAAAAGCGCACCGACTCGCGCAAGTCGGACGTGTAGAGGCAAATATACGCGATAGTGCGGAGCGCCGGCGTGGTGTTATCCATGGTAGAGCACCTCCCTCGGGCGGGTGGGCGCGCCTGGGGGACGATAGGCAATCCCGCAGCCGATCCGCCAGGGGCCCGCGCATAGCGCCAGTATACCTACACTGTCGGCATGCCGCCAGACCCCGCACGCTGTGGTGTCCCGGCGCATCCGATAAGCGCTGCTTTATGAAAGGAATCCTGATGCTCGATTACGATCCGCTGGAGGAGTTTCGCGATCCCACAACCTACGACCTGGTGGTCGGCGACTACAATGACGACCGGCCCTGCATCGAGCAGTGGGCGCGGGCGCTGGGCGGGCCGCTGCTGGACCTGGCCTGCGGCACCGGGCGCATGGCGATCCAGATGGCGGCGCTGGGCTACGAGGTCGTGGGCGTGGATCTTGTGCCGGAGATGATCGCCCTGGCCCGGCAGAAGGCCGCGGCGGCGGGCGTCGCCGTCCAGTGGGTGGTGGCCGATGCGCGGGCGTTCCGGCTCGACCGGCAGTTTCCCTTCATCTTCATGCTGGAGAATGTCTTCCAGTTCTTGCTGACCCGCCCGGACCAGGAAGCGATGCTGGCCCGCGTGCGCGAGCACCTGCGGCCCGACGGCTGCTTTCTCTTTGAGACGCGCAATCCCTCGCCCGCCAACCTCTATCATGTCCGCCATCCGGAACCCGAACACTTCACCACGCCGGACGGCCGGCAACTGGTGATCACTGACGAGCAATACTACGACCCGCTGACCCAGATCCAACACTACACCCGCCGGCATCACTGGCGCTATCCCGACGGCCGGCAGGAGGAGAAGACCTTGCACACGGCTCTCCGCTATGTCTACCCGCAGGAGATGGAGGCGTTGCTCCACTACAACGGGTTCGAGATTGTCACCTGCTACGGCGACTGGCAGCAAGCGCCGCTCACCGCCACGTCGCCCGCGATGATCTACGTCTGCCGGCAGCGGGCCTAACCCCCCCGGCCCCCTTCCCGGCGCGGGAAGGGGGAGATTGGGCGCCGTGGCTACGGCCAGGTTAGCAGTTACGGCAGGCGAGGATGGGGTCTGCAGTGCACGGGCCGGGTGCGTGGGGGCCACCAGCGAGCAAAAGCTGCTTGAGCGGCCCCCTCGGTTCAGACCGGCCAGCGCGGTTGTGTACTCAGGTTCAACTGCTGTTGATTATCCACGCGAAAGGCCGGGTTGACTCGTTCCGTACTATTGACAATGTAGTAATATCCTGATATTATGGGCCTCACACAGTCGCTGCAATCGGACACGAGCAACAGCAAGCCCCTCATGGCCTGGGAGCCGGCGCGTTAACCGTAGCGGCGCTCATCGCCCCCGCCGGCAGGACGTATGGCTTCGTATACGCGCTAACGCGCCAGGAGTCTTGCGACCGAACCCGTTATCCCGGTAGCGCACCGGACCGCCCGGATCTCATCCGCGCGGCGCAATGGGCGCGAAGGAATTAGATCCGCGGCTCCCTGCCCGGATCCTGCCGCCGGCCGCTAGTCAAGCAGGGCGTGGCGACAGCCAGATGATGTGAAATCGCGCGGGCGCAAAGGAGGTGATGTGGACCCCTAACGTAGAGCATCCCGCCGATAGGCAGGCACCGGGGATCACCCACCGCCCCACGCAGCAACCGAGCGGGCACACGCGCCCGACCGCGCCTTCCCCCAACGCTCCCTGCATCGCTCTTTGGCGCTTACCCCGGCTGCGGCCGCGTGGACTCGGCCCGGCGCGCCCCGGTGTGCAACTCCGGCCAGGGACCCCAACTCCCCAGCAGCACAAGGTGCAAGGTATCGAGCAAGGAGGCAATAATGAAAGCGCAAGGTCCACGACTGGCTTTCCGTATCCTGACGATCCTCACCCGCAGCGTCCGGCTGCTCGTGCTCCACCCCTTTAATTTGCTCCTGGCAACACTCATCTTTCTCGTGATCCTGGCCCCGACCACGCCCGCCGCCGCCCAGGCCGGCCCGGCGAAGGGGGAATCGAACACCCGCGCGCAGGCCCTGGCGTGGTTCGACAGCCGGGAAAGCCCGGCTGCTATGCGGGAACTACAGGCGCGCGCCGCCGCCCTGGCCGCCGCCCCGTCCGCCGCCGTCGTCGCGCTGCGCGATTCGCTCGGCGTCCAGGGCATGGTCGCCATCGACCCGCTCACGGGGACGCCGCGCGCCGTGGCCCGGCTCGATGGCTTCTTGACCGGGCCTAGCAAAGCCGCGCCGGCGGCAATTGCGCTCGCCTATGCGCGCGCCAATGCCGCCGTTGTCGGCCTCGACGCCGCCGCTCTGGCGAATCTGAAGCTGGCCCGCGATTATGTCTCGATTGACGGCACCCACCATCTCTACTTCCTGCAGACGGTGAACGGCGTGCCGGTGTTCGGCAACGGCTTGCGTGCCAACCTGACGGCGGACGGCCGGCTGATCAACCTGCTGGGCGCGCCTGTCGCCGACCTGACGGCGAACACGACCACCCCGGCCATCTCCGCGGCGCGGGCCGTCGCCATAGCGCGGGCCGAGGTGCGCGCGCCGTCCAAGCCGGCCCCGGCGCTCACGGCATCTGATGCCCGCCAGCCGACCACGTTCGCCAACGGGGATCAGGCCGCGCTGGTGCTGTTCCAGACCGTCGGCGGCCTGCGCCTGGCCTGGCAGACCCTGGCCGGCGACTACCAGCATGTGATCGACGCGACGAGCGGGGCAGTCCTGTACCGCAAGAGCATCGTTAACGAAGCGACCGGCAACGTGCAGGATAATTACCCCAACGCGCCGGTCGGCGGCAATCTGCATCTCGTCGACTTCACCGCCAACGGCTGGCTGCCCAGCGGCGCGACCACCCTCGCCGGCCCCAACGCCCACGTCTACTCCGATGTGAACGACGACAACGCGGCGAACGCCCCGGAGGAGATCACGCCGACCGGCGGCAACTGGAACTACGGCATTAGCTTCTTCAACAATAGCGCGAATTGCAGCGCCGGCTTCCCCTGCACCTGGGAGCAGACGACCGCCTCCTCCTGGCAGACCAACCGGCTGCACGGCGGCACCAATCTGTTCTACCTGGTCAACAAGTTCCACGACTACCTGAAAGCCGCGCCTATCGGCTTCACACCATCCGCGGGCAACTTTGAGGGTAGCGACCGGCTCAACGCCGAAGATATCGACGGCGCCAACACGGCGAGCGGGTTGCCGGACGGTTCGCACCAGAACAACGCCAACATGTCCACCCCGCCCGACGGCCAATCGCCGCGTATGCAGATGTATCTATGGACTTCACCCTTCGTGGAGGCGATGGGGTCCGACGACGCAGGCGTGGTCTATCACGAGTACACGCACGGCCTCTCCAACCGGCTGGTCGTGGACGCGCTGGGCAACTCGACGCTCGGCGGCATTCAGGCCGGCGCGATGGGCGAGGCGTGGAGCGACTGGTACGCGACCGACCTGCTCGTGGGCGAAGGCAACGAGACCGACGGCCCCGCCGACGGCGATGTCCTGGTCGGCAAGTATGTCACCGGCGGCTCCGGCATTCGCACTCAGGGGATCGACTGCCCCGTCGGCTCGACGGCGGCGGCCTGCCCAGGGCGACCCGCGGCCGGCTCCGGCGGCTATACGTACGGCGATTTTGGGAAGATCCGGCCGGGGGTCGAGGTCCACTCCGACGGCGAAATCTGGGGGGAGACGCTCTGGGATCTGCGGAAGGCCCTGGGCACCGGCCCCGCCGGCCTGGCGCTGACCCGCAACCTGGTCACGCGGGCCATGGAACTGTCGCCCGCCAACCCGTCCTTCCTCGACATGCGCAACGCCATCTTGCAGGCTGATCTGGTGGCCAGCAACGGCGCGCACCGGACGGCGATCTGGAACGTGTTTAAGACGCGAGGCATGGGCTACTTCGCCGCGGCGCTGAGCGGCGACGACACCGGGCCGGTGGAAGACTTCTCGTCCCCGCCCGCCCCGAATTCCCCCACCGCGAAGCTGAAAGGCTATGTCACCAACGTGGATACCGGCCAGGTCCTGCCCGGCGCCACGGTCGCCTTCGGCGGCCACAACTCGGGCTTCCCCGGTGATCTGGCGGGCACTACCAATCAGGTGGGCAAGTACGAGATCAAGAAGATCTTCCTCGGCACGTACCCCAAGGTCTTCGCCGCCAAGCCCGGCTGGGATACGGTCGTCCTGCCCACTCTGACCATCGGGCCGGGTGAAAACGTGCATAACTTCGCCCTGCGCCGCGACTGGGCGTCGCTCTTTGGCGGCGGCCAGATCACCTTCGCCGACCCGCCCGACTATACCGCGTTCGGCTGCGGTCCCAGCGGTGCCATTGACCAGTCCCTCGGCACCGGTTGGGGCAGCAACGCCGAGTGGAACGGCAGCGGGTTCAACCCGAAGCGTATCATCATCAAGCTACCCCAGACCATTAACATCGTCGAGTTCGCCGTGGACCCCAGCAATACCTGCGGGGACGCCGGCAGCGCTTCGACCAAGGACTACAGCATCGAGACTTCGCCCGACGGCACGACCTGGACGGTAGCGAACAGCGGCACCTTCGGTCCCGCCAACCGCGGGCACCTGAACAGCCTGCCGCTGCTGCCCAACACGGGGGCCAACGTGCGTTACGTGCGCTTCAGCATGCTGTCGCCGCAACTGCCCGCGCCCTTCCCGGACATCTGCCCCGGCCCGTTCTCCGGGTGCGACTTTATGGACATGTCGGAGATCGAGGTATACGGCAGCCCGTAACGCCTCGATCGCGATTCTCGCGGAGAGGGGCTACCCGGCGGGTAGCCCCTCTCCATTGGTAATGCAACCCGTCCGACCCGCGCTTTCTTCCATCCCCGTAACGGAGTGCGGTCAGGCTACGCTTAGCAGGGTGTCTGCCCCCGCGCATAGCCCATCCAGGCCGAGCGGGTGGGGCCGGTCTCCACCGCGGTGAAGCCCGTCTCGCGCAGCAGGGC
>CBJNAR010000262.1:0-5803 GCA_966434075.1 uncultured bacterium | reverse complement strand
CAAAATCGTCACCACCTCGACGAAGCCCAGCGACGCCATGCCCCGCAAGGCCGCCGTCTCCGGTTCCCAGGGGAAGCCTTCGCCCGCGCCGGGGCGGCGGCGCAGCGCGTAGACCAGCGCGCCCGCCAGGAACCACCCGGCCCCGGTCACGATCAGCCCCTGCGCGAACAGGTCGCCGAAGTCGGGCAGGAAGTCGAATTGCAGCACGGCGCCCAGGTAGCGGGCGAACACGACATCGGCCGAGGCCAGCAGGCAGCTAAACAGCAGCAGCACCGGCAGCGCCAGCGCCAGCCCGCGTAGCACCGGCAGCAGCGGCCCGACCCCCCGCCGGTGTTCTCGCGCCACCGTCACGGTCGCGGGCAGCAGCGGAGCCGGTTGCAGGAAGGCGTTGCCCAGCACCGCCAGCAGCGCCAGCGGATAGCCGATCAGGTCCAGCCGGGTCACCCGGCTCGCGGCATAGAAGTAGGCCAGCAGCCCCAGCAGCGCCAGCGTGGCCAGCACATTGAGCGCCGTGAGGAAGGCGTTGGCCCGCACCGCCACCATGCCGGCGAAGAAGACCAGCGGCCCCAGCAACCACAGGTTGCGCCACGCCGGGCGCACATCCTCCACCCGGCTCAGCCCGAACAGCGTGCCCAGCACCAGCCCCACGAACACCAGCAGCGACACGCCCAGCGCCTGCCGGTAGAACAGCAGATCGACCGCACCGCCCAGGCCCACCCCGGCCAGCAGCAGCCGCGCCTGCGGGTTGGCCCGCACCGGAGTGCGCACCACCGGCGCGGGCAAGACGGGCAAGACAGTAGTAGTTCTCATCATCAGGCTCTCCAGGTATAATAATGTATGGACCCGTTGCCCATCTTACCCACTCTGGCCGCGTGCCGCCATGCTCTAAGGCGGCGCAACGGCGCACCTGAGTGCTTGACACGTACCGCTAAACACCCACAATGAAGCCATGATGAACCTCTTACTGGTCGAAGACAACGAGCGCCTGCGCCAGGCGCTCAAACTGGGGCTACAGGGCACCGGCGAAGTCGTCGTGACCCAGGACTGCGCCAGCGGCGAGGAAGCGCTGGCCGCCTGCCTGGCCGCGCGCCCCGATGTCGTGCTGATGGACGTGCAACTGGCGGGCGCCATGAACGGCATCACCGCCGCCGTGGCCCTGCGCCGCGAGTTCCCGCGCCTGCCGGTCGTCTTCTACTCCATCCAGGACGACGAGAATTACTATCGCGACTTCCGCCGGTCGGGCATCCTCAGCCACTACGCCTATGTCCGCAAGTCCAACTACCTACTGCCGCAGATGATCGTGCCCCTGCTGCACGACGCCCGCGCCGGGCGCGGCTTCATCGACCCGGAGATCGAGTCGCGCGTGCAAGAGGTGCGGCACAAGGACGCGCAGGCGCCCATGGCCTTGCTGGAGCCGAACGAGCAGGCCGTGGCCCGTATGCTGGCCCAGGGCATGACCAACGAGCAGATCGCGGCGCGCATGGGCTTCCGCGACAAGCGCACCATCAGCCGCACCAACGGCCAGATCTACAATGCCTGGGGCCTCAACGACAGCACCACCGACGAGAAGGTGGCGCGCACCCGCGCCGCGGTGATCGCGCGAGCCGGGCGGCTCATCACCTGGGACGCCGACGGCACGCCGCGCGTGCTCAACGAGCGCGGCGAGTGGGTCGTCTGGGAGGGATCATGATCGGCGAACCCTTCCTCATCTGGGCCGGGATCGCCGTCTCGCTGTTCAACACCATCCTGTTGTGCTGGCTCGGCCTCACCGTGCTGCTGAACGCCGAGCGGCGCACCTGGGGCATCTGGCTGGCGGGCGGCGGCCTGCTCATGGGCGCGGCCTTCTTCATCAGCCATGCCGCCCTGCTGGCCTACGGCTTCAACGTGGTCAACTGGGAGGTGAATTTCTGGTGGCAGGTGGCCTGGGTGCCGGTCATCGTGCTGCCCTTTGCCTGGTACGTGGTCATGCTCTGGTACGCCGGCTTCTGGGACGACCGGCAAACGCCGCTACATCGGCGCCAGCGGCCCTGGTTGCTCAGCATCCTGGTGCTCACGCTCGGCATGCTCGGCGTGCTGCTCTGGGTCAACCTGTTCCCCCTCTACGGCGTGCTCATCCACCAGTTCGCGGCGGGCGTGCTGCCCATCGGCAATATCCCTCTGCGCGTGCTGGCCTACCCCGCCTACATCCTGCTCTGCATCATCCTGTCACTCGACGCGCTGCGCCGGCCCGGCCCCACCGGGCGCGTCATGGGCGACCAGGCGCGGCGGCTGGCCCGGCCCTGGCTCGTCGCCACCTCGGCATTACTGCTGCTGGTCAGCCTGCTGGTGACGGGCGTGCTGCTCTGGATTGTGCTCAACACAGCCACGCTCTACATCGTCTACAGCGAGATGGCCGTGGTTATCGCCGCCAGCGACGTGGTGATCTGCCTGCTCATCTCGCTGGCCGTCGTGCTGCTCGGCCAGGCCATCGTCTCCTACGAGATCTTCACCGGCAAGGCGCTGCCGCGCCGGGGCCTGGCCCGCCACTGGCACAGCGCCGTGCTCGTCGCCGCGGGCTACAGCCTTGTCGTCGCCGGGACGGCCACCCTGCCCATCCGCCCCATTTACAGCCTGCTGCTGGCAACGGTGCTGATGACGCTGTTCTATGCCCTGTTTAGCTGGCGATCCTACGCCGAGCGCGAGCGCTATATGGACCAGTTACGCCCCTTCGTCGCCAGCCAGCGGCTCTACGAATCGTTACTCACCCGCGCCACGCCGCCGGCCATCGACGCGACCACGCCCTTCCACGCGCTTTGTGCCGACGTGCTGGGCGCGCGCCGCGCCTACCTGGTGCCGCTGGGACCGCTCTCCTCGCTGGCCGGCCCCATGCTGGCCTACCCGCCGGGCGAAGACGCCGTGCTGCCCGCCGCCGCGGGCCTGGCCGCGCAGTTTCCCAGCCCCGACACCATGTACGCCCCGGTGGACCCGGCGCGCTACGGCGGCGCCCTCTGGGCCGTGCCGCTCTGGAGCGAGCGCGGCCTGATCGGCGTGCTGCTGCTGGGCGAGAAGAGCGCCGGGGGCGTCTACACGCAGGAGGAGATCGAGATCGCGCGGGCCAGCGGCGAGCGCCTCATCGACACCCAGGCCAGCGCCGAGATCGCCGGGCGGCTGATGGTCTTGCAGCGCCGCCGCCTGGCCGAAAGCCAGGTGCTCGACCGCCGCGCACGCCGCGCACTGCACGACGACGTGTTGCCGCGCCTGCACACGGCCATCCTCAACCTGAGCAGCGGCCCGCAGGCCGGCGAGACCCTGCCCGACACTCTGCGCCTCCTGGCCGATGTCCACCGCCAGATCTCGAACCTGCTGCGCGAGATGCCCACCGGGAGCGCGCCCGAAGTGACCCATCTGGGCCTCATCGGTGCGCTGCAACAGACGCTGCGCGATGAACTGGGCGCCGCCTTCGACGCCGTCACCTGGGAGATCGCCCCGGAGGCCGCGCAGGCCGCCGAAGCCATGCCCGCGCTCACCGCCGAGGTGCTGTTCTATGCCGCCCGCGAGGCCATCCGCAACGCCGCCCGCCACGGGCGCGCCGCCGACCTGGCCCGCCCACTGCGCCTGCGCATCGCCGTGGAGTGGCGCGACGGGTTGGAGATCCTCATTGAGGACGACGGGGTGGGCCTGGGCGCCCCGCCCGCCCCCAACGGCGGCAGCGGCCAGGGTCTGGCCCTGCACGGCACCATGATGGCCGTCGTCGGCGGCGCCCTGGCCGCCGAAAGCGTGCCCGGTCGCTACACCCGCGTCCTGCTCACCCTGCCCCAGACCGCCGCCTGGGCCGCCTAAAGCTCCGGCTGCGGCACCGTCAGGAAATAGAGGATATCCCCGTCGTCGTGCAGGCTGGCGTCGAGCAGCGTGTGGTCTTCCGGCGGTGCCGGCACCTGCTCCACCGGCAGCCCCGGCCCGCACACCTCCTCGACCCGCGCCAGCAGTTCGTCGAGGTTGAACGGCTTGGCGATAAACCGGGTAATCCCCAGGCGCTGGAAGTCGGGCGAGTCGTAGTGGGCGGTAATGAAGATGACCGGCAGGTGCCGGGTCGCGTTGTCGGCCTTAAGCGCCTCGTAGATCTGCGGGCCGCTCAGCCCCGGTAGCGCCACGTCAAGCAGCACCGCATCCACCTGGATCGAATGGATGACCTCCAGCGCCTGCGCCCCGTCATGTACGACCACGGCGCGATACCCCGGCTCCCCGTTGAGCGTGTCCTTGATCACCGCCGCCACCGCCGCGTTATCCTCGACGATAATCAGCGCTTTCTTCCCCGGCCCGTGCGGCATGGCTACTCCCCTTTCCCTGACCTTCCACGCCCCGCAAGTCGTATCCTAGCAAGACATATGCCGGGTAGATCAACATTACGCACACTGACGGCGCAAATCCGCCCCGCCGCGGACCGGAAAGGCGCCTGGCGTGGCTCCGCCGGGGAGTCACGCCAGGCCGGCGCGCGCGGCGCCGTGCCCGCGCTACGCTTTACGGTCCATATTTCGCCTGGTATAGCTGCCGGCCCAGTTGCCCCACCTGGACCTCGAAAGGCGTCCCGGCGTGCTCCGGGTGCACTTCCAGGCGCGCGCGCTCAAAGTACTGCACGGTATAGGTGGCCCCATCAGCAGGATTGGTTTCGGGCCGGGCCTCGCTGATCGGGTAGCCGAACTGGGCCAGGCCGCCATGCTGCTCCCAGTAGGTCCGCAGCGTGCCCGCCAGATTATGGCCGGTCTGCGGGAACAACTGCGCGCCCGGCACCGCCGCCACGCCCGGCTCCGGCGTATGCAACAGCGCGCCCACCCGGCCCAGGATCACTTTGTCGCCGGTAGCAGCGTGCAGTTCAAATCGCGCCCGCTCGAAATACTGCGCCGTGTACGTCTCCCCGCTGCTCGTGGTCTCCCGCAGCAGGTCCGAGATCGGGTAGCCGAAGAGGGCCAGGCCGCCGTGCGCCTTCCAGTAGTCCAGGAACGGCTGCCCGACGAAGTAGCCCGTCTGCGCGAAGAAGGCGTGGCCGGCGTCCGGCGTCAGGGCGGTAAAGCCCCAGGCCGACGAATAGAAGTGCCCGTCGCTCGCCAGCAGATCGACCTGCGCCTGGTGCATACCTGCGGCCACGGCGGGCAGATCCGCCGTCACCAGGTAGCGATTCGCATCGCCCTGGACCGCGGTCACGGTGGTATCCAGCGCCTGGCCGTCGAGCGAGAGTTGGGCCTGCGCGGGCGGGTTCGCCCCTGTGACCTCCACTCGCAACGACAGATCCGCCGCCGCGGCAGGCACCCGGCCCGCCAGCGCGGGCTGCCGGCGCACGATTTCCAGCGACCGGGGCGGGAGGGCCGGCGTATCCGCGCCCCCGGTGCGCGCCACGACGCGGAACTGCCAGGTCGTGCTCTGTGGCAGCCCCTTGCCGCTCGCGGCGGTCACGCTCACATGATGCACGCCTTGCGTCAGGCCCTGATCCAGCGCCGCCGTCGCCGTCTGGGTCAGCGGCGACGTGCCCTGCAAGTCGGTCGGCAGCGGCACCCCATCGAGGCTGATCGTCGCCTGGGTAATGGCCCGCGTGCTGGCGATCTGCACGCTGATCGTGTCGAGATCGAGGCCGCTGATGCCGCCCGCGCTCGGGCTTTCATCGCTGAAGGTCATCTGGGCCGGGGTCGAGTCCTCCAGGCCCGCGGCGTCGGTCTGCGCGGCGGCATGGCCCAGGATCGCCATGACGGCCAGCACGAGCACCACCGGCAGCAGCGTGCCCAGGCGCGGCAGCAGCCCGCGGCGCCGCGGCGGTCCGGCCAGCGCTTCTTCG
>CBJNAR010000261.1:0-5805 GCA_966434075.1 uncultured bacterium | reverse complement strand
AGTGGAGCCCCAGCCTCACGGCCCTCCTGACGCGCGCCGTGGGCGAGGCCAGCCCGCTGGTCGAGGTACCCGCGGGCACGATCCGCCACCTATTGCTACGTGGCATTGGCGCGGCCATGCTCACCCGCACCCTGGTCGCCGACGACCTGGCGAACGGGCGACTGGTGGAGGTGCCGGTCAGCGATCTACCGCCGCTCTACCGCGACAGCGCCGTGGTCCAACTGGCACGGGGCGGGCGCCTGCCCCGCGCCGCCACGGAAATGGTCCACGTGTTGCGCGACACCGCCGCCGCCTACGGCATCTTGCAGGCGGAGGAGGGGGCGCTCTAACGCCCGCGCGGCTCACCCCTGCCGCAAGGAGGCCACCAGGTGCCGGTACTGAGGCGAGTCGAGAAATGCCCGGATCAGCGGGGCGGGGGTCGGCGCCAGATCGAGCCGCGTAATCTCGTCGGGCGGCAGGAAGACCATCGCCTGGCCCTCGCCCAGCACCACGTCTTCCTGGCGGGCGCGGGTCGCGGCGCAATACAGGAACTGCTCTACCAGAATCGATGGATCTTCGCCGTGCGGCCCCAGGCTGTGCCGGAACAGGGTCAGCGGGCCCGCGACCCGCAGCCCGGTTTCCTCGGCCAGTTCCCGGCGCGCGGCGGTCTCCGATTCCTCGCCCGGCTCGATTCCCCCGCCGGGCGGGCTCCACTTATTGGGCGAGATCGGGGCATGCTGGTCGCGATGCTGCAACAACACCCGGCCCGCCGGATCGACCAGCAGGATCCCGGCAATGCGGCGCTGCGGGGCTTCGTTACTCGTAGCGAAATCTCCTTGCAGGAGTATGAACGGGTCGGGCGCACCAATACGGCCATTAGTCACGAGGATAATCTTGATTACGCTATGCGGAAGCTTGATGAGCTAGAGGAAAGGCATTAACGATACACGTCTCGCCGATTTCCTATATGGAAGATGGTGACGCTCCGTGCACGGTCGTCAATATCATAGAGAACCCGGTAGTCTCCCGCACGGATGCGCCATCCTTCGCGGCCGTGCAGCTTGAGGCAGCCGGGCGGACGTGGATCCGCGGCCAGCGCCGTAATCGCGTCGACTACTATCACCTGCACTTGCCGGGGTAAATCCGCCAACTCTTTTTGGGCACGGCGCGAAATAGCGACGCTGTAAGTCATTCGCGCGAATAGCCGATCTCCTGTAAGGCTTGCTCGAAGGGAATCACCTCATCCTGGGCTGCTTTCGCCGCGTCGTAGGCTTTGATCGCTTCCGCTTCTTCCAGGGCTTCTTGTAATGTTTTATCGACCGCAGCAAACTGGTGGACGAGTTCCAGGATCATCTCGCGATGCTGGACGGTGAGAAACGGCCACGCGGCGGCTAGCTCCCGTTCCAGCCGCTCGGCATCGGCCGAAGTTCCTGCCACATGGCCGGAAGTTGTTTGGATATCCGCCATAGTACCACCTGTTCTCGCTTAATCTATCTCGCGTTTAACCATACCTCAGCGTCAATTATAGCACCGTTGTCCGGCACCAACAACCAGAATCTGGGCGAAAGGCGGCGACTTTGGTATACTGGTAGCTATGATCGAGCAAGATCCCAAGAGCCGGCTTCCGGCGACGGCGGCGGATCTGGCCGCCGTCTATACCACGCCCCTGGCCGACGACGAGGCCATCCGGGCGGCGGCGGCTGAGATCAGCCCGACGATCCAGGAATACCTGGAAGCGATCTACAGCATGCAGGACGAGGGCAAGACCGTCATCGGCGTGCGGCTGGCCGAGCGGATGCGCGTGGCCCCGTCCACCGTCACCGCGACGATCCAGCGGATGGCGAACGCGGGGCTGATCCTCCTGTCGCCGCACAAAGAGGTGCTGTTCACCCGCGCCGGGCTGGACCTGGCCCGCATCATCATCCGGCGGCACCGGCTCACCGAGCGCTTCCTCACCGACATCATCGGCCTGGAGTGGCACGAAGCGCACGAAGAAGCGGTACGCTTCGAGCACGCGCTCAGCCCGCGCATGGAGCAGCGGATCATCAAACTGCTGCATAACCCGACGCGCTGCCCGCACGGCAATCCCATTCCGGGGCTGGCCCTGCGCGCCCCCCGTAACCGCATGGTGCTGGCCGACGCCGCGCCTGGCGACGACTTGCAGATCGAGCGTATCTCGGAGGAGGCGGAAGTCGATCCGCAGTTGCTGGCCTTCTTGCAGCGCAACGGCCTGGTGCCCGACGCCCTCTTGCATGTCGACCTCGTGCTCAAGTTCAACCACACCTTCACCGTGCAGGTGGCCGGCGACCCGGAGCCGGTAGTGGTCGGCGAAGAGGTCGCCCGCCTGATCTGGGTCTTCCCCCGCGCCGAAGCCTGAGCGTCCGTCACAGGGAACCTGTCATTCTGAGCGCAGCGAAGAATCTCCGTCTTGTCGCTCAAACGATGAGACTCTTCGCTACGCTCAGAGTGACACGTGAGGCGCGCCGAAGCCTGAGCCGGGCCGCCTATTGCATTTGCGGCAGTGCCTCGCTATAATGGCGGAAGTATCGTGCACAGTTATGTCATGCCACAGCCGGGTTCGCGCAGGCCGGCGGAGGTGAGCGACGATTGGATGTTGAAGCCGCGCGGGCGCTGGCGCCCTGGATTAGCGCATTGGCGAGCGGCCTGGCCTTTGCCGGGCTGGCCATCGCGGTCTACCTCACCTTCCGCGTCCTCGACTTCCCCGATTTAACGGTTGACGGCAGCCTGGGTTTCGGCGCCTCCGTCACCGCCGCGCTGATCAGCTTCGGCCACTGGAACCCCTGGCTCACCCTGGTGGCCGCCACGGTAGCCGGCGCGCTGGCCGGCCTCGCCACCGGCCTGCTGCACACCGCGCTGAAGATCAACGGACTCCTCGCCTCCATCCTCGTCGCCATCAGCATGTTCACCATCAACCTGCGCGTGATGAACGGGTCGAACATCTCGCTGTTCAACGCCGACACGATCTACTCCGGCGCGAACGGCGATCCCGGCGTGCTGGGCGCATGGCTGGCGCCGTTTGGCGCGCTGGCGGCGCGCGGTGACTTCCGCGCCAGCGTGGTGTTGCTGATCATGACCGCGATCATGGTCGCGCTCTGCTTCTGGTGGCTCAACTCCGAACAGGGCATCGCCCTGCGGGCCACCGGCGACAACCCGCGCATGATCCGCGCGCTGGGGGTCAACACCGACCACATGAAGATCCTGGGGCTGACGGTGGCGAACGGGCTATGCGGGTTCTCCGGCGCGGTGCTGGCCCAGCAGTTGAGCTACTCGGATATTACGCTGGGGCCGGGCGCCATCCTCACGGGCCTGGCCGCCGTCATCCTGGGCGAGGCGCTGATCCACGGTAGCGGGGTGCTGGCCGGACTGGCCGGCGCCGTGGTCGGTGCGATCGTCTTCCAACTGATCATCGCGGCTACCCAGGTCCAGCAAGTCTTCACCATCGAGCCCACCGACTACAAGCTGGCGAGCGCGCTCATCGTGCTCATCGCGCTGCTGGTGCCGGCGGTGCGCAGCCGCCTGGGCATGCGTAGTCTGGCCCGCGCCCGGCGCAGTTCGGCGGGGAAGGCCGGCGCGCCATGACCACCTCACCCACCACGGCCCAGCCGGCCCCCGCGCCCGCCCCCCGGCCCGCGGGCCGCCCCGCTCTGGCCCTGCGCGGCGTCGTCAAGACCTTCTACCCCGGCAGCGTCAACGAAGTCCGCGCCATCCGGGGGATCGACCTGAGCCTCCAGCCGGGCGAGTTCGTCACCATTATCGGCGGCAACGGCGCGGGCAAGTCCACGCTGCTCAACCTCATTGCCGGCGTGTTCCCGCCCGACAGCGGGACGATTACCGTCGGCGGGCACGAGTGTACCAACCTGAGCGAGGACCGGCGCGCGCGCTGGATCGGGCGCGTCTTCCAGGACCCGCTGGCCGGCACGGCGCCCAACCTGACCATCGAGCAGAACCTGGCGATGGCGCTGTTGCGCGGGCGCGGGCGCGGGCTGGGCCGCGGCGTGACCGACAGCCGCCGGGCCATCTTCCGCGAGCAACTGGCCCGCCTGGGCATCGGGCTGGAAAACCGGCTGCACACCCGCGCCGGGCTGCTGTCGGGCGGGCAGCGCCAGGCCCTGACCCTGCTCATGGCGACGTTGCAGAAGCCCGATGTTCTCTTGCTGGACGAGCACACGGCGGCGCTGGACCCAGCCACCGCCGCCACTATCGTCGATCTCACCGCCCGGCTGATCGCCGACGCGCACCTGACCGCGTTGATGGTCACCCATAACATGAGTCTGGCGTTGCACGTGGGCACGCGCACGCTGATGATGCATGAGGGGCAGGTCATCCTCGATCTGGCCGGAGCGGAGCGTCAGGCCCAGACGGTGCGCTCGCTGGTCGACAGATTTTTCGCCCTGCGGGGCACCGAAGTGGCGTCGGACCGCATGTTGCTGTACTGAAACGGTCCGCGGGGCTGGTCCGGGTTATGGCTTTATGTGATAAGGAGGAACCTTCACGATGAACAGTGCACACACCAAAACGCGAGCCGGGCTGCCGCGCAAAGGCGCCTTCCTCCCGTGGTTGAGCTTGGTGCTGGCGCTCGGGTTGCTCCTCTCCGCCTGCGGCCCCACCCCGGACACCGGCGGGCCGACCCCGGCGACCGGCGCCACGGCGACCACGGCCACCGGCGGCACGCAGGCCACCGCGACGACGGCGACCGGCGGCGAAGCTACCGCCACCTCCGCCCCCAGCGGCGAAGCCACGGCGACCACTGCCACCGGCGGCGCCACCGCCACCTCCGCCCCCAGCGGCCCCACCGCGACGACCGCGACCGGCGGCACGCAGGCCACCGCCACCACCGGCTCGGCGACGGGCAAGCACTACACCGTCGGCATCTTGCAGACGGCCACCCACCCCGCCCTCGACTTCACCCGTGAAGGGGCCAAGCAGGCGTTTATCCAGGCCGGCATGGTCGAGGGCCAGACCGTGACCTTCGATCTGCGCAACGCCGAACTCGACGCGCCCACCGCCGCCAAGATGGCCGATGCCTTCATCGCCAACAAGGTCGATGCCATCATCACCATCGGCAGCCTCGCCTCGCAGGCCGCGCTGGCCGAGGAGCAGAAGCAAGGCAGCACGATCCCGCTCTTCTTCACCGCCGTCGCCGACCCCTATGTCGCCAAGCTGGCCGGCAAGCAGGAAGGCGACACCATTACCGCCGACCCGAAGATCCACCCGGCCTTTGAGACCGGCGTGCAGGCCTTCCCGCCGGTCGAAGACGGCCTGAAGCTCATCAAGGAAGTGAACCCCGACGTGAAGACGGTGGGCCTGCTCTGGAACCCCAACGAGCCGAACTCCAAGGCGACCACCGACGAAGCGCGCAAAGTCGCCGATAAGATGGGGCTGACCCTCATTGACCGCACGGCCACCAAGCCGGCGGAGACGCTCGACGCGGCCCAGGCCCTCGTTCGCTACAATGTCGATGCGTTCTTTGTCAGCACCACAAACTCGGTGGTGAACGGCCTGGACTCGGTCGTGCGCGTGGCCCAGGAGAACAAGATCCCGCTCTTCGGGAACGACCCGCTCTCGGCCAGCCGTGGCGCGGTCGCCGCGCTCGGCCTCGACTACACCCAGAACGGGCTGGAAGCCGGGCAGCAGGCGGTGCAGGTGCTCACCAACAAGGCGACCATCCAGAGCCTGGATATCCAGATGACGACCAAGCAGGCGCTGTGCATCAACACCAAAGCCGCTGAGCTGCAGGGCGTCGTCCTGCCTGCCGCCCTCAAGGATCGCGCGAAGGGCTGCACCTATACGGAAATCAAGAACCCG
>CBJNAR010000260.1:0-5818 GCA_966434075.1 uncultured bacterium | reverse complement strand
CCCGGTGGGAGGCGCGGCTAGGGGTGCCCGCGGGAGAGCTAAATACCCGGCTGCGGGCCACCTGGCGCGCGGGTAGCATCGGAACCATCACCGAGGCCGAGGTGGAAGCGCAGGTGGCCGCGACGCTGGGGCTCGACGCGGCGCAGGTGGCCGCCTTCATGGCCGACCTCTGGACCGAGTATTGCGGCACGCTCAACGTAGAACTCGCCGCCTATTTCGCCGGGCTGCGTCCGCGCTATCGCACAGCCATCCTCAGCAACAGCTTCGTCGGGGCGCGCGGCCAGGAGCAGGCCCGCTACAGCTTCGGCGACCTGTGCGACCTGATCATCTACTCGCACGAGGTGGGCCTGCAAAAGCCCGACCCGCACATCTACGCAGTGACCGCCGCGTGCCTGGGCCTGGCGCCCGCCGAGATCGTCTTCCTGGACGACGTAGAGGCCGCGGTCGCGGCGGCGCGCGCCTGCGGCTGGCACGCCGTCCAGTTCCACACCACGGCGCAGGCTATCGCGGACCTCGAAGCGTGCCTGACGGCCGGGTAGCGGCGCCGCCCGGCCCCTCAAGGGGCGGGCTACGTGAACGAAGGCCGCCTGCGCGGCCTGCCTGGGATAACGAGTGCGGAGTGCCGAATAACGACGAGACGGCGAGAGACGCCGTAGGGGCGGACCAGCTCAGTCGCTCCTCCGCCTGACCACCCCGCTGCCCCCGCCGTAGGGACGGACCGGCGTGTCGCCCGGCCGCCCTACGGCCCCCATCGCCCCAGCGGCGCCCCAGCCCGCGCAGGCGGGCTTCGTTACCGTAGCCCGCCCCTTGAGGGGCCGGGCGGCGCCGGGGCGGGGATCGGGCGGCGCCCGGATGCCGCCCATGCTCGACAGGCCCCGGCGTTTGTGATACGATCAACCCGGCGCGCCGATGCGCCTTGTAGGGGCCGGTTTCAAACCGGCTCGCCCAGGAAGGAGCCTATGAGCAACTTCGGATTATACGGCAAAATCGTCACCCAGCCGGGGCGGCGGGATGAACTGGTAGCGATCCTGCTGGAGGCTGCCGCTGGCATGCCCGACGTGCCCGGTTGCGACCTCTACATCATCAACGTCTCGCCCACCGAGCCGGACGCCATCTGGGTCACGGAGGTCTGGCAGAGCCGCGAGGATCATGCGGCGTCGCTGACCCGCGCCGATGTGCAGGCGCTGATCGCGCGGGGCCGGCCCCTCATCGCGGGCGGCGAGCGCATCGAGGTCGTGCCCGTGGGCGGCAAGGGTCTGCCCGCGGCGTAGGCCGCCGCCCGCGGCGACGAGACTCTTCGCTACGCTCAGAGTGACAAGCCCACCAACTGTCATTCTGCGCGTAGCGAAGAATCTCGTCTCGGTTGGATCGGGCGAGACTCTTCGCTGCGCGCAGAGTGACAAGCCCCAACTGTCATTCTGCGCGTAGCGAAGAATCTCGTCTCGGTTGGATCGGGCGAGACTCTTCGCTGCGCGCAGAGTGACAAGATGCCCTTGTCCATAAGGAGGTTTGCGCATCGTGACATCCATCGCGAAATCGGTGACGGTGGCGCTGTTCCACCAGAACACCTGGGCCAACTTGCAACTCATCGACGCCTGCGCGGCGTTGCCTGCCGAGCAGTTGGACCTGACCGTGCCGGGCACGTTCGGGACAATCCGCCATACCCTGACGCATCTCGTGGCGAACGAGGAGCACTATCTGTCGCTGCTCAGCGGGCGACCGGTCGAGAAGCCGATCCAGCGCGGAGAGATGCTGACATTGGCCGAACTGCGGGCGCGGGCCGAGGCGGCGGGCGCCGGGCTGGCCCGCGAGGCGGCGCACGTGGGCATGGACGACACCGTGGCGCAGGAGTACCAGGGCCAGATGCTGACGGTGCCCGCCTACATCGTGCTGACGCAGGCGATCCAGCACGGCGCCGAGCATCGCGGCCACATCGCCACGATCCTGTCGCAGCACGGCATCACGCCGCCCGCTATCGACGGCTGGGCCTATGGCGAGGCCGTCGGGTAGCGCGGGGAGGCCGCATGGATCGCAGCGCGGCGTTGCAGCGCAGCTATGACCAGGTGACGCCGGAGTACGCGGCGCGGTTCTTTGACGAACTGGCGCACAAGCCGCTCGACCGGGCGCTGCTCGACAGCTTCGCCGAGCAGGTGCCGCGGTCGGGGCCGGTGGCCGATGTGGGCTGCGGGCCAGGGCAGATCGGGCGCTACCTGTGGGGGCGCGGGCTGGACGTGGTGGGCGTGGACCTGTCGCCGGCGATGGTGGCGCAGGCCGCGCAACTGACGCCGGAGATCGCCTTCCGCCAGGGCGATATGCTGGCCCTCGACGTGCCCGACGGCGCCTGGGCGGGGATCGTCGCCTTCTATTCAGCCATCCACCTGGCGCCCAGCGAGTTGCCGCGCGGCCTGGGCGAGTTTTACCGCGTGTTGCAGCCGGGCGGCTTGCTGCTGCTCAGCTTCCACATCGGCACGGAGCCCGTCCATCTCGACGAGTGGTGGGGCTATGCCGTGGACCTCGATTTCTACTTTTACGACCGGGCAACGGTCGAAGCCGCGCTGGCGGGGGCGGGCTTCACCCTGGCTGCCTACGTCGAGCGCCCGCCGTATGCGCCGCTGGAGCACCCCACCCGGCGCATGTATCTGCTGGCCCGCAAGCCCGTAAATTCACCGCGAAGGAACGAAGGACGCGAAGATTATTGATATCGGGTTTGTTCTTCGCGCTCTGCGCGTCTTCGCGGTGATTGGATAAGCAGGTGTGGTGTAAGGAGGAGGAGCACGTTGTTATGATTACCCCCGAACAACAGGAGGCGGCCCGCCGCCGCAGCCGCGAGTACCTGGAGCGCGCCGGCATCGTGCTGACGCCGCAGGAGGCGGCCAACATCGAGATCGCCGACATGGGCCTGGGCGAACTGGAGACGACCGGGCTGCAACTGGTCGTGTATGTCAACACGCAGCGCTGCTGCGCCAAGGAGCTGGTGCTGTTCCCGCGCCAGACCTGCCCGGAGCATCGCCACCCGCCCGTCGGCGGGGAGCCGGGCAAGGAGGAGACGTTCCGCTGCCGCTGGGGCACCGTCTACCTCTACGTGGCCGGTCCGCCCGTGGCCGATCCGCAGGCGCGGCCCCCGGCGGGGCGCGAAACCACGTACACCGTGCAGCATGAGATCGTGTTGCATCCGGGCGAGCAGTACACCATCCCGCCCGACACGCTGCACTGGTTCCAGGCGGGCGACGAAGGCGCCGTGGTCTCCGAGTTCTCCACCCGCAGCACCGACGAGTACGACATCTTCACCGACCCGGCCATCCGGCGCGCGCCCGAAGTCGGGTGAGGCGCCCGCCACTCGTCCTTGTCACTCTGAGCGCAGCGAAGAGTCTCGTCTCCCCGCACCCCAGGCTTGTCACTCTGAGCGCAGCGAAGAGTCTCGTCTTGTAGCCGAGCGAGACGAGATTCTTCGCTGCGCTCAGAATGACAACGTAGGCTGGAAGCCATGCGGAGGCGCCCGCGCCGCAAAACAGGGCCGGTGGGTAAGGTTTGGTTAGGGACCAAAGTCCATTGCCGCCCCGCCGCGGAAAATGTTACAACTAGGGCAATTATGCTAACCTGCGCGACCTACCCTCCGCCCATGCCGGGGCCGGGGTGCGCGCCGACTGCCCAGGCGGCCCGACCATGTCTACACCTCTGCCCGTGCCGGGCGCCGCTGCCACCGTACCGGACTCAGTGCGCTGGCAGGCGGCGCTGCTGGAACAGATCCATCAAGTCGTCATCGCCTTCGATCCCGCGGGCCGCCTTCTGCTGTGGGGGCGGGGCGCGGCAGCCTTGCTGGGGGCGACCCCCCCGCCCGATCTCGACCCGGCCACCTGGGCCGTCGCCCCCCAGGCCTGGTATTGGGCCGGGCCCGACACCGAGGGCGCGCTGATCGCCCTGGCCGGGCGCGTCTACCCGGTGGCCGACGACCAGGGCCGGCGCATCGCCTGCCTGGTGGGCGCCGACCTCGCGCCCCCGGCCCGGCCCGCCCTGCCCACCGGCGCAGCCCTCTACCGCTGGATCGTGGAGTCGGCGCAAGAAGGCATCTGGCTGATCGACGCCGCGGGGCGCACCACGTTCGCCAACGCGCGTATGGCCGGCCTGCTGGGCTACAGCCGCGCCGAGATGTTTGGCCGCACTATCTACGATTTCATGGACGCCCCGGCCCGCGCCGAGGCCGCACAGAACCTGGAGCGCCGCCACGGCGTCACCGAGCAGCATGAGTTCCGGTTGCGGCGCAAAGACGGGCGCTATTGCTGGACGCTCATGTCCACCAACCCCCTGCACGGGTCCGACGGCGCGTTTCTCGGCGCGCTGGCCCTCGTAACCGATATCAGCGCGCGCAAGCAGGCCGAAGAAGCGCTGCGCCAGTCCGAACAACGCTTCGCCGCCGTCTTCCACGGCAGCCCCGACGCCATCAGCATCACCCGCCGGGCCGACCGGCAGGTGTGCGACGTGAACGAAAGCTGGGAGCGCCTGTTCGGCTACAGCCGGGGCGAGATGGTGAACCCGGCGGTGGATGCCATCAGCCTCTGGAGCGACAGCGCGAGCCGCGACCGGGTACGGACGGAACTGCGCGCGCGCGGCGAGGTGCGCGATCTGCCCGTGGCGCTGCGGCATAAATCGGGCCGGATGTTCCAGGCCGCCGTGTCGGTCGAGATCCTGGCCATCGAGCAGGAAGAATACCTGCTGTCGGTCTGTCGCGACATCAGCGCGCAGCAGGAGATGGAGGAGCGCCTGCTGGCGGCGGAGCGGCTGAGCGCGCTGGGCCGGGTGGCGGCGGGCGTGGCCCACGAGTTCAACAACGTGCTGGCCGGCATCATGGGCCGGCTCGATCTGCTGGCCTTGCAGCCCGCGGACCCGGCCACGGCGGCCACCCTCGGCGAGATCCAGGCCGCCGCCGAAGCCGGGGCGCAAGTCGTCGCGCGTATCCAGGCGCTGGCCCGCTTGCGCGCCCCCAGCCCGCCCGCCGTGGTGCCCATCGCCCCCCTCATCCAGGAGGTGGTCGGGACGTTGCAGCCGGCGTGGCAGGCTCAGCGCGCGCCCGGCGCCCCGCCCCTGACCGTGCATACCGTGGTGGATCACGGCCTGGCCGTCCACGGCACCGCCGCCGAGTTGCGCGAACTGCTGACCCACCTGCTACAGAACGCCGTGGACGCCGTGCCGCCGGGCGGCGAGATCGCCGTCACCGCCGCCGCCGAGCCGCCCGCCGTGCTGCTGACCGTGCGCGACAGCGGCCCCGGCATCGCCCCCGCCGACCAGGGCCGGGTGTTCGAGCCCTTCTTCACCACCAAGATCACCGGCAGCGGCCTGGGGCTGACGGCCGTGCGCGACATCGTCGCCCGCCACGGCGGCGCCATCACCCTCGACTCCGCCCCCGGCGCGGGCACCACGTTCCGCATCCTCCTGCCCGCCGCGCCACACGAGTGCTGAGTGCTGCGTGCTGAGTGCTGAGTGACGACGAGTGGTCAGTGGTCAGTGGTCAGTGATCAGTGGTGAGCCGTCAGCCGTCCCGTCTTAGCCGTCAGCCGTGTGCTACGCACCGCTGCGCGATCAGCCGTCAGCCGCCAAGGGTCAATGGCCGGGGATCTGTCATTCTGAGCGCAGCGAAGAATCTCCGTCTCGTTTGGGGCCGCGCCGAGACTCTTCGCTGCGCTCAGAGTGACAAGCACCCAGCCGTTCCCCATCTCCTGACCACTGACCACTGACCACTGACCACTGACCACTGACCCCTCGCCAGCGCCGCCCGGATGGTGTAAACTGGGGCGATGAGCCGCAGTTTCCGCCAACCGAATAC
>CBJNAR010000259.1:0-5820 GCA_966434075.1 uncultured bacterium | reverse complement strand
GGCGAGGCGGGTAATTGCAGGGGCCGGGCATCACCGCCCGGCCCGGAGTATGATGAGGTCAAACGAACTGATGCGCCCCCAGCCGGCGCCCGCCGGCGCCCCCGCGGCTTCTGTCGATCCGCCGTTTGTAACCGTGGTGATCCCGGCCTATAACGAAGCCCGCCGGCTCCCGGACAGCATCCGGCGCGTGCAGGACTATCTCCGGCAGCAGCCCTATAAGTCCGAGTTGATCGTCGTGGACGACGGCAGCAGCGACAACACCGCGGCGCTGGCCGATGAGGCCGCCGCCGCCGACCCCAGCATCCGCGTCATCCGTAACCCGCACATGGGCAAGGGCGTGGCCGTGCGCACCGGCATGCTGGCCGGCACCGGCCGCTACATCGTCTATTCCGACGCCGATCTGTCCACGCCCATCGCCGAACTGGCCAAGCTGCTGCGCTGGCTGGAACGCGGCTACGATGTGGCCATTGGCTCGCGCGAGGGCCAGGGCGCTGTGCGCTACAACGAGCCGGGTTACCGGCACCTCATGGGCCGCGTGTTCAACAAGCTGGTCCAGTTCATCGCCCTGCGCCAGTTCAACGACACGCAGTGCGGCTTCAAAGCCTTCACCCAGGAGGCGACCCAGGACCTCTTCCGCCGCGTGCAGATCTACGGCGACAACGCCGGCGTGGTCAAGGGCGCCATGGTCACGGGCTTCGACGTTGAAGTGCTCTACCTGGCCCTCAAGCGGCGCTACCGGGTGAAGGAAGTGCCGGTGGAGTGGTACTACGCCAGCGGCAGCAAAGTCAACCCCCTGCGCGACCCGTTGCGCCTGCTCACCGACGTGCTGCGCGTGCGCTGGAACGACATCCGCGGGCGCTATGGCCGCCGCCTGCCCCGCCGCCCGGCGGCCTGACCCCGGCTCCGGCGCGCATAAATATTGCCTCAAAATCGGCCCCGATCCTATTGCTGTAGCACTTATGTTCTGGTATAATATCCAGGGGAGATTGGCCTCCCCGGTGCTACTCATCCCGTAGTTCTCGTTCCGAAACGGACACCCGAATATGATCTGGTCAGATGGCCGGGCCCGCCGCGGGTCGAACCTGTCTGCGTTACTTTATAGCCCAACGTACCGCGCGGTGCTGGCCGGCCTCTGTGCCTTCTGCCTCGTGGTGGGCGCGGCTGCCTGGCTCCTGCGCGACACCAGCCCTGTCCACCGGGGGCGCTACGCCATCCCGCCCGGCCAGACCTATCATGTGCGTGCGTCGGGCGAAGTCGTGCCGGTCGGCGGGGCCGAACAGGCGCCCGCCGCTCCCGCCCCGCCGGTCGCCCCGCACGCCAATTTGCTGGACCACCAGTACCATATCACCGCCGAGTTCGGTCATTATCCCAGCGGCGGCGCCCATTACGGCATCGACCTCGACGCCTGGACCGGCACCCTCGTCCATGCGCCGGTGGGCGGCACCGTGACCGAGGTGTTGCGCGGCTGCGTCGCCGGGGACCAGAGTTGCGGCAAGGGCTGGGGCAATCACGTCTGGTTCCAATCCGCCGAAACGGGCCACTATATCCTGCTGGCCCATTTCTCGAAACTGAACGACTGGGTGCAGGAGGGCGCGACCTTCGACGCCGGGGCGCCCTTCGGCGAGAGCGGCAGCACCGGCTTTTCGAGCGGGCCGCACGTCCATATCCAGGTCAACCCCGACGAGATGAACAACGCCGGGTCCACCAATCCGGTCTGGGAGTTCCCCTGGCTCCATTGCGCCGAGCCGGTGCTGGGCGCCGCCTTCGGCGCCGCCTGCCCCTGACCGTCGCCTGTCATGCGCCCGCCCGATCCGGCTGATCGGGCGGGCGCCGCTTTCCTGCCGGGCTACCGGCGGGAACTTTCCCGCATCTTCCCCTGTTGTCTATAATAGAGAAAGCGCCGGGGAAGCATCCGGCGCGCTTCTCGCTCATGCTAACCCAGGCGTGCCGCGCGGCACGGGGAGTTGAGGGAACGCCGGCCCATGCGGATGTGGCGCGACGACCGCGAAAAGCAAGCGCTGTTTGAAGAGGTCGCGCTGGCGCATCTCTCCGGGCTGTACTATGCCGCCTTGCGGCTGACCGGCCGCCCCACCGACGCCGAGGATCTGGTGCAGGAAACCTATACCCGCGGCTACGCCGCCTTCGATCGCTTTACCCTGGGCACCAATGCGCGGGCCTGGCTCTATCGCATTATGAACAACCTCTTTCTCAACCAAGTCAGCCGCGCCGAGGCCCGCCGCACGCGCTCTTTCAGCGCCACCTCGCCCGCCGACATCGCCGCCTGGGAGGCGCCTGCCGCCGACCCCGCCGAGATCCTGCTGGACCGCACGCTCGATGCCCGGCTCAGCGCGGCCCTGCGCGAACTGCCGCCCGATTTCCGCAGCGCCCTCGTGGCCGTCGATGTGGGCGGCTTTTCCTATGAAGAAGCCGCGGGGATGCTGGGTTGCCCGGTGGGGACGGTGCGCTCGCGGCTCTACCGGGCGCGCAGCCTCTTACGGGCCCGGCTGACCGAGGGAATGCCCGAACTGCCCGCGAACGACCTGAGCGGAGGCGCGCCATGACACCTTGCCCCGAGCCGCGCGATCTCCTCAGCGCCTACGTGGACGGCGAACTCGACCCGGCCACCCGGCGGACCATCGCGCGGCACCTCGAAGAGTGCGCCCGCTGCCGGGCCGACGTGGAAGGCCAGCGCCAGGTCAAGCGGTTCCTGGCCCCCGGCGCGGCCCTCGCGCCGCCCGTCCCCGCCGATCTCGCGGGGCGCGTGCGGGCGCGCGCCTATGCCGGCGGCGGGGCGACCCCGGCGCGCCGCTTCGGGTTGCCGCGCCGGCTGCCCTCGCGGCGCTGGGCTATGGCGGGCGCGCTGGCCGTCGTGGTGTTGGTCCTCGCGCTGGGCCTGGGCACGGTCGCGCTCAACCTGTTCGACCGCTCGCAAGCGGCCACGGTCGCCATGATGTCGATGCAGGACCACGAGATGGCCGAGCAGCTGGGCACCGTGCCGCACACATTGCCGGGCAATATGGACGCCGTGCGCGCCCAACTCGCCACCACCATGGGCATGAGTGTCTCGGCGCCCGCCGAGATGCCGCCCGGCTACCACTTTGCCGGCGGGCGGGCGCTGATGCTGGGCGACACGCACGGTGCCCATCTGGCCTGGATGGCGGGGGATTCCATGCTCTCGCTCTACCAGGCGCAGGATCCGGGCGGCAGTCCGCCGGGGTCCTGGCACACGGTGCAACAGGGCGATCGCACGTACTGGATGGACACCGGCGGCAGCGACCACGCCGTGTTCTGGCGCAGCGGCGGCATGGTGTACGTGCTGGTGGGCCGGTTGCCCGACGCGAGCCTGCTCGACGTGGCCCACTCCGTCGATCCGGCCTGATGCAGGTTCCGGCGACCTGTTAGGCTACGAATACGCTGACGACCAACGAGTACGGCGCGATAAATCGCGCAACTACACTCGATCAGGGTGGGCGCGTAGCGTGCGCCCACCCTGTCGCCGGCTATCGGATCAGTGCGTGAGTTGCAGCAGCGCAGGTGCCGTGGGCACCGGGGCGGGCAGGCCGCTCGGGTAGCGCCACTGCACGTAGTGCTGGCCGATGTTGCCCATCTGCACGCGCCAGGCCGGGTCGTAGTCGGGGATGTAGGTGAGCACGCGGCGCTCGAAAAGCTGGATCAGCACGTCATGCTGGGTGTTGGCGATCTTGGCGCGCGCCCAGTAGGCTTCGCTGATCGGCAGGCCGCTGGTGAAGAACCAGGGATCGCTGAGCATCGCGGTCACGGTCGCGCCGTTTTCGCGCACCGGGCCACGGGCGTTGAGGAAGTCCCAGAAGACGCCCGCGACGTTGTGGCCGGTCAGCGGCTCGAAGTGCGCGTAGCGCACGCCGTAGGCGGCCTTGTCGGGAGCGGGCGCCACCTGGCCCGCCCGGTTCACCGTCTCCTGCACCGCCTGGCCGCTGCGGTCGGGCGCTTTGTGGTCGCCCAGGATCGTGTTGGCAAGGTTGGTGAAGCTGGCATAGGTCGGCGCGTTGGCGTCGTCGGCGTCGGCGGCTACGGGGATGGGCGCCGGGCCCCCCGTCTTGGGCACCCAGCGCGTGTTGCCGAACTGCACCCGGCCCGACACGAGTTCGACGGTGAGCAGGCCGTTGGTGACGAACCACTTGGAGTTGCGGTCCGCCGTCACGTCGTTGATCTCCATGCGGCTCTTGTCGAAGTATTGCACCAGGTGGAGCCGGCCCGACCCCTCGTCGTAGGGCTCGTAGACGCTGCGGCCCGCGGCGGGCCCCCAGTACCAGGAGCGCGCTGCCTGCCCCTGGGCGACCAGGAAATCGGTGCGCCCCCATACGCGTTCAAAGGCCGGGTCGGCAAAGGCGTCGGCGGCGGGCGCCGGGCGGGGCGCGGCCCCGGCCTGCCCCAGCAGAGTCATCCCGGCCAGGCCGGTCACGAGCAGCCCGCCCGCCATCACGCCGATCGCGCGGCGGGCTTTCGTCATCTGTGGCATATGCGTCGTCCTGTCAATCGCGTGAGCCGGGCAGGGGCCGGGCGTGCTGGCGCCGCCCCAGCCGGAGCTTGAACAAAAAGAGCAGGTTCTCCACGCCGTTCTGGAACGGGAAGAGCTTGCTCTCGCCGATGCGTTCCTCGTAGCGGATCGGGTACTCGGCGAACCGGTAGCGCCGGTTCGTCATCGCCTCGATCTTGATCTCCTCAGAGAAGGGCATGCCCAGGCTGGTCAGCCGCAGGTGGCGCAGCATCTCGCGGCGGAAGATCCACATGCCCGACTGCGAGTCGTGGATCCAGGTCAGCCAGAGCACCCGCGTAGTCCAGGTGAGGATCATGTTGCCCAGCCAGTTGCGGCGGCGCATTGCCTCGCGCTTCTGCAAGGGGAAGCGGCTGGCCGAGACGAAATCGACCTTGCGCGCCAGCATCCAGTCGATGATCGGCGCGATCTCGGTGGCCGGATAGGTGCCGTCGCCGTCCAGGGTGGCGATGATGTCGCCGCGCGCCTGGGGCAGCCCGGCCTGGTAGGCGCTGCCGTAGCCCTTGCGCTTTTCATGCACCACCCGCGCGCCGTGCGCCTCGGCGATGCGCGCCGTGCCGTCCGCCGAATTGTTGTCCACGACGATGACCTCGTCGACGTAGTCCGGCATGCCCTGGAGCACGGTGCCGATGCCCTTTTCCTCGTTGAAACAGGGGATGACTACCGAAATGGAAAGCCCTTTGTACACGCCACCCTTCTTCTGCGCGGCCTGTGGCCGGTCGCGGTGAATGTCCGATTATAACACGATTGCCGGGCCGCATCGCTAGCACGGATCTTGCCGCGCAATGCCCGATGTACAGTATACCAGAAAGCGGCTGTTTGCTTCCGCCGTTGCCGGCGCACGGCGTACATTGCCGGGATGGGCACCGCAGAGGCGCAGAGAACGCAGAGATTTTAATGATGGTAGTGAATAGGTGACAATCGATTCAAGCTGGGAGGACACAGATGCTGGTATTGGTGACGGGCGGCGCGGGGTATATCGGTTCGCATACCGTGCGGGTCTTGCGCGAACGGGGCTACGATGTGCTGGTGCTCGACAGCATGGAGTTCGGCCACCAGGAGGCGATTGGCGATACGCCGCTGGTGCGCGGCAACATCGCCGACGGCGCGCTGCTCGACCGGCTGTTCACCGAGCACCCCATCGAGGCCGTGATCCATTTCGCGGCGTATAAAGCGGCGGGCGAGTCGATGGAGCAGCCGGGCCGCTATTTCGAGAACAACGTCTGCGGCACGCTGGTGCTGCTGGAGGCCATGACCCGCGCGCAAGTGCGGCGCTTCATTTTCTC
>CBJNAR010000258.1:0-5835 GCA_966434075.1 uncultured bacterium | reverse complement strand
GTCCCTCGTCGCCCGGCGGCGGGGGACATTTCGTTGTGCCGGGCGGCTCCTGGGTACCGGGCCGCCCGCCGGGTAGAGGGCATGAAACGTGCTTTTATGCTCGCAGAGGCCGTGGCAACGGGGCGCCATGGTGTGCCTTGGGCCGGGGAAACAGGCGGATGTTACCAGCAAACACCATACTGGCAAATCGCTATAAGTTGCGGGACCAACTGGGGGCGGGCGGGGCCGCGGTGGTCTACCGGGCAGAAGACCTGCGGCTGGGCCGTATTGTCGCGGTGAAGGTGCTGCGACCCGAGTTTGTCGGCAACCCTGAGCAGGCGGCGCGCTTCGAGAACGAGGCGCGCCCCGCCGCCGCGCTCACGGCGCCCAACGTCGTCGATGTGTATGACTATGGCCGCGACGCCGGCACCCTGTTCATCGTCATGCAGTATATCGACGGCGAAGACCTCAAGCACCTGATCCGCACGCGGGGCCCGTTACGCCCGCAGGAAGCGGCACGTATCGCCGCCGATGTCTGCACCGGGCTGGAGGCTGCCCACGAGCGCGGCCTGATCCACCGGGACGTGAAGCCGCAGAATATCCTGATCGACCGGCACGGCGTGGTGCGCATCACCGACTTCGGCGTCGCCAAGGCGCTGGCCGGGCCGGGGCTGACCCAGGCCGGCACCACCTACGGCACTGCCGCCTATCTCTCGCCGGAGCAGGCCACCGGCGGCCCGATCAGCCCGGCGACCGACGTGTATGCCCTCGGCATCGTGCTTTATGAGATGCTCTGCGGGCAACCGCCGTTTGAGGGCGACAACGCCGCCGCCGTGGCCTACAAACAGGTCTACGAGCCGCCGCCCCCCCTGCGCGATTGTGCCCCGGATGTGCCGCCGCCACTCGAAGCGATTGTCGCGCGGGCCATGGCAAAAGACCCGGCCGCGCGCTATGCCACCGCCGCCGACATGGCCGGCGACCTGCAGGGCTTCCTGCTGACTAGCGGCAGCGCCCTGTCGCCGGGCCCACCCGCCAAGCCGGCGCCCTGGGTGCCGCCCGCTACCGCAGGCGCGGCGCCCGCCCCGGTGGCCGTCGCCCCGCCGCCCGCGCCGGTGCCCGACCAGCCCACTGCCACCTATGGCGCCCGCCCGCGGGACGACGGCTCGGCCTATGCTACCTGGGACGGCGCCGAGGCCGCCCACCGGACGGGGCCGGGCGGGGGCAAACTGGTCTGGGTGGCGATCCCGGTACTGGTGCTGCTGCTGGTGGGCGGGTTTGTCGGCGGGCGCATGCTCATGAACCGCGCACCCGGTCCGCCGCCTTCGCCGACCGTGGGCGGAGGCGCGGCGCCTCCGCCCGCCACGGCCACCGTCATAGCCGCCGTGCCTCCGGCGGCGACCGCGACGGCGCGCCCCCCTACGGCGACGCCCGCGGCCATTACCGTGCCCCGCAACACGCCCGCGCCCACGGCGCCGCCGGCGCCCGCCACCCCGACCGGCAGCAAGGGCCACCCGGTGTTTCCTACGCCCACCCCGCCCACCGCCGCGGATCGGCGCGTGACGCTGGAGGATCTGGCATTTGCCGGCGGCTATCGCTATGCCCCGCCCAGCGTCTATGAGGGGCGCACGGCGGTCTGGGTCTACGGGCAGGGCACGTCCTTCGCCGCAATGACCGCGCCCTTCGTCCTGCCCGCGCAGCCCACCGGCAACGGCCACCTGACCCTGGCCGGTATGGATTCCGAGGACCGCGCCAAAACGCCCATGCGTATCCTGATCAACGGCCAGTCGATCTTCAACGGCGCCAACCCGCTGCCGAACGACTTTAGCCCCAATGCCGGGACCTGGGGCACCTACACCTGGACCTTCCCCGCCGCCGTGCTGCGGCCGGGCGATAATACGATCACCGTCGAGAACCTGGCGCCGTCGGCGGCCCTGGGCATCCCCTTCATCATGATCGACTCGGCCACGCTCACCTGGGACGGCGAGCAGTAGCTATCGGGCCGCCCGGAAAGCGCAACCGCCCCGGTGTATCGCAACCGGGGCGGTTTCTGGTGTTTGCTTGAATCAAGCGAGGTTATGAGCCGGCGAGCAAGCGGCGCAGCGGGGCTTCGCTGCTGCGTTGGGCCACCGCGATCACCTCGTCGCCGGCCTGCAGGATCGTGGTTCCGTTGGGGATCATCAACTCGCCGTCGCGCATGATCGCCGAGAGGACCACGTTGGGCGGCAGCTTGATGTCGGCCAGCGGCGAGCCGACCACCAGCGAGTCCTCGCTGACGGTGGTCTCCACGATGGTCATCTGCGCGTGCTTGAGCGTCATCAGGTGGACCATGGGCCGGTCGGGGATCAACTGCTCGATCAGCGACAGGATCACGTTGGTCTGGCTGACGGTCACGTCGATGCCCAGGCGCCGGAAGATCTCCTCGTTCTTCGGGTTGTTGACCCGCGCGATGGTCTTGCGCACATGGAAGCGCTGCTTCGCCACCTGGCAGATGACCAGGTTATCCTCGTCGTCGCCGGTGACGGCGATGACCACGTCGGCGCGCGCCGCCCCCGCCCGTTCGAGCGTCATCACCTCGCAGCCGTCGCCCTGGACGACCACCGAGCCAAAGCGGTCCTGGAAGGTATTGACCTTGACCGGGTTCTTCTCGATCAACAGGATCTCGTAACCCTCGTTGACCAGGGTCTTGGTGAGGTAGTAGCCGACTTTGCCACCCCCCACCACGATCACATACATATTATCACTCCCGGCTGCGCGGCAGCCTCAGTTACTGCGGCTAACGGAAGAACCGCTGGCGCAGCGAATGGCCCCGATGCTCCCGTGCCGGCGTCCCGGCATGGCCGACGCCGGCGGGTTCTTCCACCGGCCCGGCGGCTACCGACTCGATCGGCGCGGGCAGCGTGGGCAGCGGTGCCGGTTCGACGCGCGCGATATGGGCGTCCTCACCGGTGGTCACCGCTTCGTAAATGCGGTTGGAGATCAGCGTGGTCGGGCAGATCGTTTCCAGGTTCAACTGGTGGAAGGTCTCTTCCCGGTCGGGTTCGTAGATGCGCGCGATGACGCGGGGCACGCGGAAGGTCATCTTGGCGATCTGCGCGGCCATGATGTTCGAGTTGTCGCGGTTGGTCACGGCCAGGAACAGATCGGCGTGCTCGATGCCGACCGATTTCAACACATCCTCGTCGATCCCGGTGCCCGCCATGGTGGTGCCGTGGAAATTGGGCCCGAGCCGGTCAAACGACTCGGTGTGCAGATCCACGATCGCCACGTCGTGGCCCTCCTGGTCGAAGAGCTGGGCCAGCCGGGCGCCGACTCGCCCGCAGCCCATGATGACGATTTTCATGCCTGTCCACACTCCTTCTGCTGCACGGGCGGCAACAGGAAAGCGCCACCGCAAGGCCGGGCCGGCCGGTGGCGCTCGTCGCTGGGTTTTCTACTTAAGCTCCGACTCTGCTCGTGCAGCGCGATTAACCAGCACCCGGCAGGGCGCGTTCTTGAACACATACGGCAGGGTATTGCCCATATGATACTCGCCGTGCAGGCGGCGCGGCCGGGCGCCCATGATAATGATATCCGCCCCCCGCTCCACGGCTTCGTCCACGATCGCCACGCCCGGTGATCGTGCTTGCAACATTTCGGCGCTGACTTCGACTTCGCGCTGACGCGCCAGTTGCTCGGCTCGCGCCAGCACTCCTTCGCCGTTTTGGACCGCTTCCGGCAATTCTGCATCCAGTGGCAGGGCCTGCGGCACTTCGATCACATGAATGATTTCAATCCTGGCCCGTTGTTTATTGCGTCGATCGCCCAGCGGCGCCACCAACGAAAAAGCTAACTGTAGTACTTCTTCGTCCAGCGGCAAGTCCTTGACCGGTACCAGTATTAATGAGAGTTTCACGTCTCCTGTTGGTTTTCCTCACAAAACAGATAGGTGGCAATCATCCGACTGTTATATAGTATACGTACGCGCTTGCCATCCGGTCGCACGGATCCCGTGATCTGGTAGCCTGGGCACGGGAAAACAGTGCGCGGGGGAGACAGCGCAGCGGACTAATCAAATCCAGTATACCACTTCCCTCCAGCGCCCGCAAGCGCTCTACCCATGACAGTTTCGCAAGCACCTTCCGTGCCGCCGGCCCCGGCTCCGCGAGGGTCGGGCTACGTCAACGAAGCCCGCCTGCACGGGCTAAGCAAAGAGGCCGCAGCGCGGTAGGCGCCTACCAAACGAATATGCTATACTTAGGCCGGGACCGGGGTGCGGCGCCAGGCTTCCTTGTCCTGTTCAATGCCGCACCGGGCCGCCGGTTACGAGGATCGGCGGCGCGGGCCGGGCATCTTTCTTCCGCGCGGGCGGGGCCGTGGCCCGCGTACCCCCGCCGGGTTGCCGGAGTGCCCTGGCCGAGAAGGATGCGTGCGAACGTATGCGCAAGCTGTTCAACCCGGCAGTGGCGGTGATGAACCGCCTCAAGTATCCCCAAAAATTCATCCTCATCAGCCTGCTCTTTGCCCTGCCGCTGGGCCTGGTGCTGGCCTCGCTGCTCGCCGAAATCAACCGCGGCATCGAGGTCGGGCAACGGGAGCTGGCCGGGACTGGGTATCTGCGGCCCCTGCGCCGGTTGTTTGAGCACAGCCTGGAAGACACGCTGCTGGCCCATGCCTATGTGCAGGGCGCGACGGCGCTGCGCCCGACGCTGGTGGAGAACGAGCGCCGGATCGACGCCGATTTCACGGCGCTCGCCGCCGCCGACCGGCAGGCCGGCGCTACCCTGCAGACCACGCCTCGCTTCCAGGCGCTGCGCGAGAGTTGGGCCGAGCTGAAAGCGATCCCGCTGGACGCGCAGGCGCGTGTGGACCGCCATACCCAGTTCATCACCGATATCCGCGCGCTGATAAGCCAGGTGGGCGACTCCGCCGACCTGGTGCTCGATCCGCAGCTCGATAGCTACTACCTGGCGAACTCGCTGCTGGTGCAACTGCCCGACTGGCAGGATCTGCTGGCGCAGGCGACCCTGCTGGGCGAGGATATGGCGACACAGGGCGCCCCGCCGGCCCAGGACCGCACGCAACTGATCGCGTTGCGCGGCCTCATCCTGGCCGACACCACGAAGGCCCGCCGCAACATGAACATGGCCTTCGACAGTAACCCCGCGGGCACGCTGCAGCCCGCCTTGCAGCCGCCGCTGGAAGCTGCCGCCGCGGCCACCGAGGACTTCCTGCAGCAGATCAAACAGGATCTGATCGACCCGCCGGTCGTGCAGTCCCCGGCGCAGCCCTACCGCGTGGCCGGCGCCCCGGCGCGGGCCGCCACCTTTGTTTACTGGGATGCCGCGATCGACAGGCTGGACGGCCTGTTGCAGGCCCGGCTGGACGAGTTCGGCACCCGCCGCTGGCTGATCGTGGGGTTGACGGCGGCGGCGCTGCTGCTGGTGACCTACCTGTGGGCGGGTTTCTACCTGGCCGTCATGCGCACCGTCTCCCGGCTCGATGCCGCTGCTCAGCGCATGATCAGCGGCACCGCGGCGGAGCCGGTGAACCTGGACAACCGCGATGAACTGGGCCAGGTGGCGCGCGCCTTCAACCAGATCGCCACCGCGCTCGTCTCCGCCGGCCGGTACCGCCAGGCGGTGGTTGATAACGCCGCCGACGCCATCATCACGACCGATTCCTGGGGCATGATCCGCTCTTTCAACCCGGCGGCGGAACACATCTTCGGCTATCAGGCGGGCGAAGTGATCGGGCAGCCGTTTACCATGCTGCTGGAGACCGCCGCGCACGCCGGGCCGGGGGCGCGCCGCGAGGTGGGCGGGCAACGCAAGGATGGCTCGATCTTCCCCATGGACCTCTCGGTCAGCGCGATGCGCC
>CBJNAR010000257.1:0-5854 GCA_966434075.1 uncultured bacterium | reverse complement strand
TTTCCTCTTGACTCTTACAGAATACTTACCGTATAATGGCTGTGGTTGAAGTCGGCAGTGATGCGGTCGCGCCAAATCTCCCCGGTGGTTCCCTCAGACACGTGGGCAGAGAGTCAGCTCCGGTATCCACGCACAGCCTTCTCCAGACGACCTTCGTTCCAAGTTTTCGCATACATTTAACAGGAGTTTCGTAAACAGATGCCGGATATGACCCTGACTTGCCGCGATTGCGGCCAGCCCTTCACGTTCACCCAGGGAGAGCAGGACTTCTACAACAGCAAGGGCTATACCCAGCCCGCCCGCTGCCCGTCGTGCCGCGCGGCCAAGAAGGCCGCGCGCAACGCGGAAAGCTATGGCGACAGCGGGTATGGCGACAGCTACGGCAACGGCGGCGGCTACAGCAGCCGGGGCGGTGGCTATGGCGGGGGCCGCGCGGAGCGCCAGATGACCTCGGTCACGTGCTCCAACTGCGGTCGCGCCGCGGAAGTGCCCTTTGTGCCCAGCGGCGATCGCCCCGTCTACTGCTCGGACTGCTACAGCCAGATGGGCGGCGGGACGCGCAGCGGCAGCCGCAGCAGCCGCTATTAATTCGCGACTTTTCTGAGGGAGCGGAGCCAGGAGCGCACTCCTGGCTCCGTTTGTGCTAATAGAACTAGAGCGGGCCAAAAGCCGTATACTTAATGGAAACTTTCCGCCCGGCGAGCGGGCTCGCCGGCTGATCATTTGCAGCTAATTTAAAGGAGACACGAATCTTTGCCTAAGAAACCGCGCTATAACGCATACCGGAAGCCTTCGACCCCGACAACGACGACCGCGCCGCGTGGCCCCAAGCAGCCCACCGGCGACGTGATCGCTGTAGACGGCAAGGTGCTGGAGTGCCTGCCGAACGCGATGTTCACTGTGGAACTGGAGAACGGGCACAAGGTGCTCGGCCACATCTCCGGCAAGATGCGCATGAACTTTATCCGCATCACCCCCGGCGACCGTGTGACGGTGGAACTCTCCCCCTACGACCTGACCAAGGGTCGCATCACCTTCCGCTACCGCTAACCCCGGCCTGGGGGCAATTCTCGCTAATTGCCCCGCGGGGCCACCCGGCCTCGAACCGCATATACCCGCGCCCCACGGCCAGGGCACCCCTGCCCCGGCTGCGCTACCGCATACCCTGATCCTACCTGGCCCACGCATCCATTGAATTCACCGCGAAGACGCGAAGAGCGCGAAGAACAAAACTAATATAAAAATCTTCGCGTCCTTCGCGTCTTCGCGGTGAACGCATGAAGCGCTGCCCATGGCCCGGTTGCCGGGCATGGGGTTTTGTGCTATGCTCAGGTTGACCCCGTCCTGGCCGATCGTATCCCGCCGCCCGGTCCATCCCTGCGGCGCCGGATCGCGCCGGGTGTCCGCGGGGTCGGTCTGACAGCCGAGGAAAGGAGAGCAGAACAATGGATCCCAAAAAGACGGCCCTGGTGCTCATCGAATACCAGAACGACTTCACGTCGGATGGCGGCACCCTGCACGACGCCGTGCAGCCGGTCATGGACAGCACGAATATGCTCCCGAATACCGTGGAGACGGTGGCGAAGGCCCGCGAACTGGGCGTAACCATCGTCCACGCCCCGATCACCTTCACCGACGACTACCACGAACTGACCCCTGAACCCTACGGCATCCTCAAGGGCGTGGTGGACAGCAAGTCGTTCCGCAAGGGCACCTGGGGCGCCGAGATCGTGGACGACCTGGCGCCGGAACCGTCCGACATTGTGGTTGAGGGTAAGCGCGGCCTCGACGCCTTCGCCAGCACCAACCTCGACTTCATCCTGCGCAGCCGGGGCATCACCAACATCGCGCTGGGCGGCTTCCTCACCAACTGCTGCGTCGAGTCCACCATGCGCACCGGCTACGAGAAGGGCTACAACGTCGTCACGCTGAAGGACTGCACGGCGACGCTGAGCGAGGAAGAGCAGCGCATGGCGGTCGAGAAGAACTACCCGATGTTCTCCCGCCCCATGACCCACGACGAACTGCTCGAAGACCTGAGCGGCAAAGAGGTCGCCGCCGGCGCCGGGCGCGGGTACACCAGCTAACCAGCGGCTACACAGCCCTCCGACGGTACAATACAGGGTTATCAAAACACAAACGGCGTCCCCCACGTGGAGGACGCCGTTCGCTTACTCGCGTGTTACCGCTGGCGGTAGCGCAGGAAGGGCGGGATGTCCAGGTCGTCCTGGCTGGGCTGCTGGGGCGCGGGCTGCGGCGGTGGGGCCTGCGGGCGCACCTGCGGGCGCAACACCGGTTGCTGCGGCGCCGCTTGCGGCTGCTGGTACTGCGGGCGCGGGGTCTCGTTCTGCTGCGCCTGGCGCACCGGCGCCTGCTGGTACTGCGGCTGCTGCTGATACTGCGACTGCTGCTGGTACGGGTTCTGGACCTGCTGCGGGCGGGCCACCTGCTGCGGCGGGCGGCGCAGGCTGTCGAAGCCCGTGGCGATCAGCGTCAGCTTCACGTCCTTGCCCAACTGCGGGTCGATCACCGCACCGAAGATGATGTTCGCCTCCGGGTCGGCGGCCTGCTGGATGATCTCGGCGGCCTCGTAGACTTCGAGGATGCCCAGGTCTTCGCCGCCGGTGATATTGAACAGCACGCCCTTGGCGCCGTCGATGCTGATCTCCAGCAAGGGGCTTTCGATCGCCATGCGCGCGGCGTCGATGCAGCGGTTGTCGCCCGACCCGCGGCCAATCGCCATCAGCGCCGACCCGGCGTCGCTCATGATCGACTTCACGTCGGCGAAGTCGAGATTGATCATGCCGTGCTCGGTGATCAGGTCGGCGATGCCCTGGATGCCTTGGCGCAGCACGTCGTCGGCCATGCGGAAGGCTTCGAGCATCGAGGTCTTCTTGTCGGCCACCTGCAACAGCCGGTCGTTGGGGATGGTGATCACCGTATCGACATGCTGCTTGAGGTTGTTGATACCCTCCTCCGCGCTGAGGCGGCGGCGGCTGCCCTCGAAGGTGAACGGGCGGGTGACGACGCCCACGGTCAGCGCGCCGGCCTCGCGGGCGATCTGCGCGATGACGGGGGCCGCGCCGGTGCCGGTGCCGCCGCCCATGCCCGCGGTGATGAACACCATGTCGGCGCCGCGCAGCACGTCGAACAGCTCGTCGCTGCTCTCCTCGGCGGCCTTGGCGCCCACGGTCGGGTTGCCGCCCGAGCCGAGGCCCTTGGTCAGCTTATCGCCGATGCGGATGCGCGTGGGCGCGTCCGAGTGCAGCAGCGCCTGGGCATCGGTGTTGACGGTGATGAATTCCACGCCCTTGACTTCCGCGCGAATCATGCGGTTCACGGCGTTGCTGCCGCCGCCGCCCACGCCGATGACTTTGATCTGGGCGAAGTTCTCGACATCGCCCATGGGGCCATAGGACGGGCCGGGCGGCGGCGGGGGCGTCTGGTTCCTGCGATCAAACATAGTTGGCTCCTTCTGTTATATAACGTGCCCTACGGCAAAAACTCGCGCAAAAAGCCCCGTAATCGACCATAGAACTCGTTGCCGCGCTCGCGCGGTTGGCCCGGCGAGAGCGCATGTTGAGGGGTGTGCCCGCTCGCGCCGGAGTGCCGCGTGGCCCACAGGGCCAGGCCGACGCTGGTAGCATACGCGGGGCTGTCGAGCGTGTCGGTCAGCCCGGTCATCCCTTGCGGCACGCTGATGCGTACCGGCATGTGGAGAACGCGCGCCGCCACGTCGGCAATGCCGGGTAAGCGGGCCGCGCCACCGGTGAGCACGATACCGGCCGGTAGCAGCCCATCGTACCCACTGCGCTTGATTTCGGCGGCCACCAGGCCGAAGATCTGTTCCACGCGAGCCTCCAGGATGCGCGTGACCAGGTTCCGCGAAATGCGGTCGGTCCGCCCCACCTCGAAGGTCTCGACCTCGATCACTTCGTCGTCGTCATACTCATATTCCGGCTCCACGTCGTCGAGAATCCGCAGCAACTCCGTCTGCACGGGATGGCTTTGCGCCGCGGCGCCATAGCCGTCTTCCGCCGCGATGCGGTCGGCGCCGGCCAGGGGCGCAGCAGGCGGCGCGACAGGGCGGCGCCGAGCGTACAGGTCGCGCACGCCGGGCGGCGGCGCCACAACGCCGTGGGCCAGCTTCAACCGCTCCGCTCCCTCAAACGGCACTTTGAGCACGATGCTGAGATCGTTGCTCAGGTGGTTGCCGCCAACCGGCAAGACCACGGTGTGCCAGATGCTGCCTTCAATAAAGATGGCGATGTCGGTCGTCCCGCCGCCGATGTCGACCAGCACGACGCCCAGGTTCTTTTCGGGCTCGGTCAGCACCGCCTCCGCCGAGGCCAGCGGCTGCAACACCAGGTCGTCGACCTCGATGCCGGTCCGCTGCACGCAGCGGACCAGGTTTTGCAGCGCGGTCACGGCCCCGGTGACGATATGGGTCTCGACCTCCAGCCGGAACCCGGCCATGCCCAGCGGGTCATGCACGCCTTCGTGCCCATCCACCACGTACGAGCGCGGGATGACGTGCAACACTTCGCGCTGCTGGGGGATGGCGATGGCCCGTGCGGCATCCACCGCGCGGGTCACATCTTCATTCGTGATCACCCGGTCGCCGCGCGACACGGCCACCACGCCGCGGCTGTTGAGCGAGGCGATGTGGTTACCGGCCACGCCGACATACGCCGAGCCGATTTTGCAGCCCGACAGCCGCTCGGCCCGCTCGATGGACAGGGCAATCGAACGCACCGTCTGCGGGATGTCCACGATCATGCCCTTGCTGAGGCCCTGCGACGGGGCGATGCCCGCGCCGAGGATGTTCACCTCCGGGCCGCGCCCCACCTCGCCGACGACCGTGCAGATCTTGGTTGTGCCGACATCCATGCCGACGATGATCCGTTCCTGGTTCTTAGGCATCAGTCTACGCTCCCCTCTGTGATCGGGTGACGGCGACCCGGCGAAGGGTCCTCGCGAACCCCGGCCAACCGCCCGGCGGCCCCCACCCACGGACAGAGTAGCCATATCTCCCAGGGTGCGATATGTAGATCATAGCTTATCATACCACACCCGAGTCGAAAATGCTATAGTTTTGGCTGCGTTTTTATGTCAACTTTTCTCCTGCCTTACGAACCGGCACGAAGCCGGTCCTGCCATCGTTGTGCTGCGCCCGCGGGCCGGTTTCAAACCGGCCCCTACACCGCGTAATCGGCCCTGGCCGGTGTGAAACCGGCCCCTACACCGCGAAACGTGCCGTTTGTCCACAGGCGGGCCGGTTTCACACCGGCTTCCACACCGCGGAACGAGGGCAGTGGGCCTTACAGAAAATGCCGGCGAATGATCGCTACGTTGTTGAACATGCGCACCCCGAAGGCGACCACGGCGGCGATGATCAGATCCACGCCCAGGCGGTCGCCCAGGAAGGTCAGCCCGATCGCCAGGCTCACGTTCGACAACAACCCGCTGATGAACACCTTGTTGTCGTAGGCGTGGTTCAGCTCGGCGCGCACCGCGCCCAGGATCGCGTCCAGCGCCGCCAGGATGCCGACCGCCGTATAGCGGGCGTACTCCTGCGGCACCGTAAAGCTGAACTGCAGGCCGATAATCAGCCCGATCACCAGCGCCAGCAAAGGCAACCACATCTATTTCGTCACCGCCAGCCGCTCCGGCGCTCGCGCGTCGATCACGCGCCACGCCTGCTTGTCGGCGTTGAGCTGCGCCACCAGCGCGGCCACTTCCCGGATCTTCAGGTCCAGGTTCGCGCCGTCGCCGAAGCGGACGCGCTGCCCGGTATCCGTGACCACGGTCACGCCCCCGGCCACCTGGTACTCCATCTGGCTGAACTCCTCGA
>CBJNAR010000256.1:0-5866 GCA_966434075.1 uncultured bacterium | reverse complement strand
CCCGGCCCGGCGCGGCAGCCGGCCCCAGCAGCGCCTGGGCGGCGGAATTGCTGAACACCACGAGGCCGCGGGCATCGTAGATCACGATGCCGTGCGCCGGAGAGCCTGCGGGATCGATCATAGCGCGCGCCTTTACCGGGGAACGGCGCGCGCCGGCAGATCCGCGCGCCGGGCGGCCCAACGTAGACACGGGGGCGACGGGTGCCTCTTTAGAGGCAGGCGCGGTTGCACGCGTGCGCTACCTTTCCTGGGATTCTAGCATGGCCCGCCGCCCGCCGGCAAGGGGCAGGCAGGCCATGGGGCCGGGTCCGATAGTCCCCAATGCGCGGCGGGCCACGCCTTAGCCGGGGTCGCCGGCCCCGCGGCGGGCCAGCGCCTGGGCCACGATCTCCTGCACCTGCACCACCCGGTAGGGCTTGGGCAGGACGAAATCCACCGTCCCGGCGGCCAATTCGTCGGAATCGAGCGCCGCGCCCCAGCCGGTGATGAGGATGACCGGCGTCTGCGGGGCGCGGGCGCGCACGTGGCGGGCCACTTCCCAGCCGTTCATGCCCGGCATGCCCAGGTCGGTGCAGACCACGTCGAACGGCTGCTGCTCGAACACGCGCACCGCTTCGGCGCCGCTGGTCGCCACGGTCACGGTATGGCCGCCGACGGCCAGCATGGCGCGCAGCATGTCGGCCAGGCCGGGGTCGTCGTCCACGGCCAGGATGCGGGCGCGGCCCTGGCGCGGCGGCGGGGCGGGCGGCGCGGGTGGGACACCGGGCGCATGGGCGGCGGGCAGCGTGATAGTAAACACCGTGCCGCCGCCCAGTTGCGACACCACCCGGATCGCGCCGCCGTGGCTCTCGATGATGTCCTTGACGACGGCCAGGCCCAGGCCGCTGCCCGTGACCTTGGTGGTGAAGAATGGCTCGAAGATGCGCGCCTGGGTCGCCGCATCCATGCCCGCACCGGTATCGCGCACCACTAGCGCCACGGTGCCGGCGCGCGCTTCCGCCGTGATCTGGATCAGCCCGCCGTGCGGCAGCGCATCGACGGCATTGAAGATGAGGTTGGTCAGCACCTCGCGCAGCTTGGTCGGGTTGCCCTGCAGCAGCAGGCCCTCGTCCACCTGGGTGCGCAGGGTGATGCTGCCGCCCGCCACCGCCGGGCGCGCGTGCCAGCGCGGGTGGGTCAGGCTGACCACGTCGTTGACCAGGTCGCTCACCGGCACCGCGGTCATCTCGCCGGCATCACGCAGGCGGGCGAACGCCTGGATGCGGCTGACCATCGCCACGCCGTCGTCCACCGTCTGCTGCAAGAGGCGCAAGATCTCCACCGCCTCGGGTTCGTGGACGGTCAGCGCCAGCAGGTCGAGGCGGCCCATCATGCCGGCCAGGATATTATTGAACTCGTGGGCCACGCCCGCGGCCACCCGGCCCAGCGCGCCCAACCGCTCGGCGGCGCGCGCCCGGCTCTCCATCAGGTTGCGCTCGGTGATGTCGCGGAAGGCGACCACCTGGCCGATCACCTGGCCCCCCGTGGTGATCGCCGCCGACGTGTAGGCGATCGGGAAGATGCTGCCGTCCTTGCGCGTGTACACATCGTCGTCCACGACAATGCGGTCGCCGGGCACGGCCACGCCGTGCAAGGGGCACTCGCTCGCGGGGAAGCGTGTGCCGTCGGCGCGCTGGAAGTGGATGAGGTCGTGCATGGGCCGGCCCCGCAACTCGGCCTCGGTCCAGCCCAGCATCGCCGTTGCCGCGGGGTTGGCGAAGGTCACACGGCCCTCCAGGTCCAGCGCGTAGACGCCTTCGCCCAGGCTGCCGGTGATGGCCGTGGTGAAGTCGTACTGGCGCTGGAAGGCGTCGGCGGCCTGCTTGCTCTCGGTGATGTCGCGGACGATGCTCAACACATGGGGCACACCGTCGATCTCCAGCAGCTCCGCCGAGAGCAGGCCCCGGCGGAGCTCGCCCGACCGGGGATGGAAGTCGAACTCGATGTCGCGGACGCGCCCGGCCCGGCTCATCGCCCCGGCCAACTGCTCCGGCTGCTGCGGGTCGGCCCACAAATGCAGGGCGCGCCAGGACCCCCCCACCGCCTCGGCGCGCGTGTAGCCCGTCAGGCGCTCCCAACTGTCGTTCACGTCCACGATCAGCCCGTCGCCGCGGCGGAAGATCATGAAGGCGTCGGGGCCGGCGTGGAAGGCTTTGGCGAAGCGCTCCTCCGAGCGGCGCAGGGCCGCCTCGGCTTCCACACGCTCCGTGATGTCGCGGAAAATGCCGAGCATGCACGGTTCGCCGTCCAGGTCCACGAGTTCGACCGAGGCCAGCGTCCGCCGGATAGCGCCGGTCTTCTTGCGGATGCTGAACTCCAGGTCACGCACGTAGCCGCGGGCACGCAGCCGCGCGGCCAGCGCCTCCCGGTCCGCCGGGTCCATCCAGACGTTGAGCTCCAGGTCGGTCCGCCCGACCACCTCGGCGCGGCTGTAGCCGAAGATGCGCAGCCAGCTATCGTTGGCTTCGAGGATGCGGCCGTCGTTGAGCCGGGCGATGATGAAGCCGTCGGGGCTGGACCGGAAGGCTTTGGCGAAGCGCTGCTCCGACTGGCGCAGCGCCTGTTCCGCCCGGCGCCGCTCGGTCACGTCATGGATCAGCAGCAGGGCGCAGGCTTCGCCGTCGATCTCGATGGTTTCGGCGGAGACCAGCCCGGCGCGAATATCGTTCGAGGGGCCGTGGAAGGCGAACTCGAAGTCGCGCACCACGCCCTGCCCGCGCACCTGCTCGAACAAGCGGGCGCGGTCCGCGGCATCGCACCAGAGCGCGTCCACCGCCGCGGCCTGGCCCTGCACCATGGCCCGTGGCTGGCCGAACATCCGCTCCCAGCTTTCGTTGACATCGATCACGACGCCATCGGCCAGGCGCGAGATGCTGATCGCCTCGGGGCTGGCGTGGAACACCGTGGCGAAGCGCTGTTCGGACCGGCGGATGGCGTCGTCGGCTTGCTGGCGCTCCAGCGCCGCGCCGAGCACGTTGGCGATAGCCTGCAGGAAGTGGACATCGTCGTCGCTGAACCGGCGCCGAGCGCGGCTGTAGACGCCAAGCACGCCCTGCGGCTGGCGCGGCCCGGCGATGATGACGGTGATGATGCTGGTGAGGCCCAGCGCCTGCACCCAGGGCGGGGGCGGGAAGTCCGGCGCCTGGGCCAGATCCTCGATCAGCACCGGGGTGCCGGTCTGCAAGGTCGCGCCGGCGGGGGTGGCGGGGCTGACCTCCAGGTCGGCGCCGCCGAGGCGGCTGGCGGGCACGCCCACGCCCGCGCTGAGCCGCAGGTGGGCGCCGTCGGGCTCCAGTTCGAGCACGGCGCAGGTTTCCACGCCCAGGGTGGCCGCGACCAGGGCGGCGGCCTCGTCGCGCAGGGCGGGCAGCTCCCAGCCCACCAGCGCGCGCTGGCCGAAGGCGGCGACGGCGGCCTGCCGGCGCGCCCGCTCGCGCACCAGCGCCTCGGCCTCCACCCGCGCCGTCACATCGCGCACGACGGCCAGGTGGCGCCCCGGCAGGAAATGGGCCGTGGCGCTGAACTCGACATGGCGGCGGGTGCCGTCGGCGCGGCGGATCTGCAAGGTGTCCAGCAGCCGCCCGGCGCTGCGGAAGCGCTCCTCGATGCTGTGGAACGCTGCGCCGTCGGCGTGAAACAGGCTTTCGCGCAGGCTGTGCTGCCGCAACTGGGCCGCGGGCACGCCGTAGAGCCGCCCGGCCGCCGGGTTGGCGTCCAGGATGCGCCCGGTGTCGTCGAAGATGCACATCGCGTCGAGCGCGGTCTCGAAGAGGGCGCGGAACGGGCCGTCGGCGGCCTCCGCCGCCGGGCGTTCCGCCGCCACAGGCACGCTGTCCGCGGGGATGGCCGCGTCGCCGGGTCCGCCGGCTTGCATGCGGGGCTTCATGGGGTGTACTTTCTCTCAGCCGTGGTGCTCACGCGGTCAGCGGCGCGTGGCGGATTGCGGGTCTGCAGGTCCGTGGGAACCCCCGATCCCAACTGCTCAGTCCCGCCTAGTTTACCAATTCCCCCGCCCTCCCGTCAACTGCGAGTGCTGAGTGCTGAGTGACGACGAGTGACGAGTGGTCAGTGGTCAGTGGTCAGTGGGCAGGAGACGGGCGATGGGTCGGGCTTGTCACTCTGAGCGCAGCGAAGAGTCTCGTCGTGGCCGCGCACGAGCCGAGATTCTTCGCTCCGCTCAGAATGACAGGTACTTCTGACCACTGACCACTGACCACTCACCACTGACCACTGACCACTCGTCCGCTGGCACAATCATTGCGGGCAAGGAGATGGCAGGACTCTTGCTGGTAGTTTGGGTTAGATTAGCAGACAGTTGTACCATATTTGCGACAAGCACCCCACGGGAATCGGGGCCGGGCGCCCGACCGGAGCTGGTTGTACCACGCCGGGCGCTGCCTGCGCCCGAAGCACCGGGATTCGCCGGGGGCTCGCGCGTCTGGGAAGGTGATTCGGAATGGATAGGGAAAATATCGGCAAGCGGCGGCTGGTGGTCGTGTCCAACCGGCTGCCGTTCACGGTGACGAAGGAGGAGGGCTGGCTGGCGTTCAACGCCAGCGCGGGCGGCCTGGTGACGGGCCTGAGCGGCTACTTGCAGTCGGGCGAGGCGGGGGCCGAGGGCGAGGCCAACTACATCTGGGTGGGCTGGCCGGGCCTCTCGATCAGCGACCCTGCGTTGCAGGCCGAGGTCCGCGCCCGCGCCGCCGCGGAGTATCACTCGTATCCGGTGTTTATCGCCGAAGAGGAGATGGACCGCTTCTACCACGGGTTCTGCAACAGCACCATCTGGCCGCTCTTTCATTACTTCCCGTCCTACGCCACGTTCGTGGAGGCCGACTGGGAGAACTACAAAAAAGTCAATCAGATCTTTTGCGACGCGGTGATGGAGGTCTTGCAGCCCGACGACATCGTCTGGGTGCACGACTATCACCTGATGTTGCTGCCGCAGATGATCCGCGCCCGCATGCCGGAGGTGCCCATCGGGTTCTTCCTGCACATCCCCTTCCCGGCCTACGAGGTGTTCCGCCTGCTGCCGCGCGCCTGGCGCACCGGCATCCTCAACGGCCTGCTCGGCGCCGACCTGGTCGGCTTCCACACCTACGACTACACCCAATACTTCGTGCGCTCGGTGCTGCGCGTCATGGGCTACGACCACAACCTGGGCCAGATCGCCCTCGGCGACCGGCTGGTGCAGGCCGATACCTTCCCCATGAGCATCGACTACGACAAGTTCCACGACGCCGTCGCCACGCCCGAGGTGCAGCAAGAGCGCGCCCGGCTCGACGCGTCGCTGGGCGACAAGAAGATCGTGCTGTCCATCGACCGGCTCGACTACTCGAAGGGCATCATCAACCGGCTGGAGGGCTACGAGGTCTTCCTCAAGCACAACCCGGCCTGGCGCGGCAAGGTCGTGCTCGGCCTGGTGGTCATCCCCTCGCGCGTGGGCGTGAACCAGTACCAGGAAACCAAGACCCAGATCGAGGAACTGGTGGGCCGCATCAACGGCAAGTTCGGCACCATCCACTGGACGCCGATCATCTACCAGTACCGCTCGCTGCCGTTCTCGGAGTTGATCGCGCTCTACTCACGCAGCGACGTGGCGCTGATAACCCCCCTGCGCGACGGCATGAACCTGATCGCCAAGGAGTATGTCGCGGCGCGGGCCGACGAGACCGGCGTGCTGATCCTGAGCGAGATGGCGGGCGCGGCCACCGAACTGGGCGAGGCCGTGCTGATCAACCCGACCAGCCGGCTGGAGATCGCCCAGGGCATCCGCGAAGCGCTGAAAATGCCCCAGGAAGAACAGATCCGCCGCAACCGGCTGATG
>CBJNAR010000255.1:0-5871 GCA_966434075.1 uncultured bacterium | reverse complement strand
GCCTCGCCCGAGGGCGCCGCCGCGAACCGCAGCACGGCCCAACTGGCGAGCAGCAGCACGGCCACCGCCGCCACCAGGCTCAGGTTGCGCCAGGGCAAGACCCAGCGGATCGACCGCTCCGGCTCCGCTTTGCGCACCGAGTCCTGGATGCGCTTCTGCAACCCCGCCGGAGCGGTGTAGTATAGCGCGCCCGCCGCCGAGGCCAGGGCCGCATGTAACGCCTGCTGGTTGCGGTACACCCGCGTGCAGGCGGCGCAGCCTTGCAGGTGTTGCTCGATCTCCACGGCGCGGACGAGGTCCAGTTCCCCGTCCACATACGCCTCGATCAAGGGTCGCGTCGTCTCACAGCTCACGTTACCGCTCCTTGCTCATGCGCGGGGCCAGCCAAAGCTGCAACCGCTTGCGCGCCCGCGCCAGGCGGGACATGACGGTGCCCAGCGGCACCGCGGCGACGGTAGCGATCTCCTTATAGGACAGCCCTTCCAGGTCGCGCAACACCACCACCTCGCGAAACTCCACCGGCAGCGCCTCCAGCGCCTCGCGCAATACCTGGGCGTCGGCGTGCTGGATCGCTAGCCGTTCGGGGTTATCGGTCTCGCAACCGTCGCTATGCAATTCCTCGTCAAACGCCGTGGTCAGATCGGCGGCGCCCCGCTGCTGCAACCAGGTGTAGCAGGTGTGGCGCACGATGGTCAGCAGCCAGGCGCCGCTGTCCCCGCCGCGGTAGCCGTCGAAGAACTTGAACGCGCGCAGATACGCCTCCTGCACCACGTCCTCGGCGTCCTGGTCGTTGCGCGTCAGCCAGCGGGCCAGGTTATACGCCGCGTTCAGGTGCGGCAAGACCGCCTGTTCAAACCGGGCGACTTTGGTCTGCTCTTGCAACCGTGTGCCTCTCCAGCGTGCGCGGGTCACGTCAGGCGATCGCGCGCCGCGTGCTATTGCATCGTGGACGCTGGCGGCAGGCAGCAAAGAGCGCATAAACGGTCGCCGGCTCCGGCCCGGCAATAGGCCGGTCTACCTATCCAGACTGAGGACCCGCTGGTTTTATTCCCCACATTGGCCGCGCGAGGCAAAGACAATCTATCTTCCATTGTATCACACCCGGCGGGAATAATTTCCCCACTCCGCCGGTATAGGGGGGTGTGGGCAGGACGAGATCGCCCGGCCCGCGCAACGCGGCCCAACAGAAATAGCGAAAATGGAGGATAAGACGATGAAAATATGGCGCGCATTCCTGGCGCTACTCACCCTGGCGGCCATGCTGACCCCGACCGCGGGCGCCGCGGCGCAAACAGCGGGACCGCTGGACAAGATCAACCACCTGATCGTGATTTATCAGGAGAACTGGAGCTACGACAGCCTCTACGGCGAGTTCCCCGGCGCCAACGGCGCGGACAATGCCGGTCCCGCCGCGCAACAGGTGGACAAGAACGGGCAGCCCTACACGACGCTGCCCCAACCCATCAACAATAACCTGAAACCCGCCGCCGCCGACTCGCGTTTCCCGGCCAACTTGCCCAATGGCCCCTTTAACATCGGCAAGTATGTGCCCGCCGACCAGAAGACCGGCGACCCCGGCGCCCGCTTCTACCAGGAGCAGGCGCAGATCGACGGCGGCAAGATGGATAAGTTCGTGGCCTTGAGCACCGGCGCCGGGCTGGCGATGGGCTACTACGACGCCACCAATATGCCTGAGGGCAAACTGGCCCAGCAATACACGCTGGCCGACAACTTCTTCCACGCGGCCTTCGGCGTCTCGTACCTCAACCACTTCTGGCTGATCAGCGCCAGCACGCCCGTCTGGCCCAACGCCCCCGCCAACCAGGTTATCCAGCTTGACGCCAATGGCAAGCTGGTCAAGGACGGCGTCGTGACCCCGGACGGGTATGCCGTCAACACCGCCTTCACGGTCAACACGCCCCACCCCGCGAGCATCACCGACACGGCCCAGTTGCTGCCCGAGCAAACCATGCCGACCATCGGCGACCGGCTGAGCGACAAGGGTATCTCGTGGGCGTGGTACTCCGGCGGTTGGAATGACGCTATCGCCGGGCACCCTGACCCGCTCTTCCAGGCCAACCACCAACCGTTCGCCTACTTCGCCAACTACGCTGACGGCACGCCCGGTCGCGCCGCCCACCTCAAAGATGAGAACGACTTCATGCGCGCCCTAACGACCAATGACCTGCCCGCCGTCTCCTTCATCAAGCCCATTGGCGCCGACAACGAGCACCCCGGCTACACGAACCTGCTGCAGGGCCAGCAGCACGTCGCCGACCTGGTCAAGGCCGTGCAGAACAGCCCCTACTGGGCCGATACGGCCATCGTCATCACCTACGATGAAAACGGCGGCTTCTGGGACCACGTCGCCCCGCCCAAGGGCGACCGCTGGGGGCCGGGCACCCGCGTCCCCGCCATCGTCGTCTCGCCCTTCGCCAAGAAAGGCTTCATCGACCACACGCAGTACGACACCACTTCGATCCTGCGGACCATCGAACTGCGCTGGAACCTGGCCCCGCTGGGCACCCGCGATGCCGCCGCCGCCCCGCTGACCAACGCCTTCGACTCCGGCGCGCCGATCCCCGCGGGCATGCCCAACACCGGCAACCCCGCGGATCTCAGCACCGCGCTCTGGCTGGCCGGGGCCACGGGCCTGCTCCTGGCGCTCGGCGGGCTGGCGCTCTACCGTCGCGCCGCGCTGCATCGCCAGTAGCCCGCCCGGTATCTTGCGAAGATGCCTGGTGCCGATTGCAGCGACCTGTTGGGGACAGCCTACACTCACGACCAACGAGTACGGCGCGATAAATCGCGCAACTACACCCCGTAGGTCGCTGCAACCGGCACCAGGCTACCCTTGTCATGCTGAGCGCAGCGAAGCATCTCCGTCTCCGTGGCGACGAGACGAGACTCTTCGCTCCGCTCAGAGTGACAGCGCGCTATCGCGCTGTAGGGGCCGGTTTGAAACCGGCCCGCGTCGCCCGCGACGAGACTCTTCGCTCCGCTTAGAGGGACAAGGGCACAGGCGCTACGGCAAAAGGAAAGGCGGGCGCCGCAACGCCCGCCTTTCCCCACACGACTCGCACTCGTCACTCGTCGTACTGACCACTGACCACCGACCACTGACCACTCGTCACTACCACTGCCGGCGCGTGGCGGGGGAGCTGTTGGTGAGGTTGTAGCCGGGGTCCTCCAGTTGCTTGAAGGCCGACTGGACGGCCACCCGGCCCGGCCCGTACAGCCGCAGCCAGAGGTAGCGCTCGCCCCACGAGCGCCACGAGCGCCAGGTGCCGCCGGGGTGCTCCAGGTGCAACTGCATCTGCACCGTGGGGTCCTTGAACAGCAGCGCCGTCGGCTTGATCAGGATCGGCTCGTTGGGCGCCAGGTTGCGGATGAAGACGTTGCCCGCCGCGTGCAGCAGCAACAGCCCCGGCGCCTGCGGCGAGTAAAAGCGGTCCATATACATACCGATGGGGTAGTGCGTCTCCGTCTCATCGCCGTTCTTGGTGCTAAACCAGATGCCGGTATTGAACCAGTCGTACGTCACCTGGCTCGTGGCGACGATGAAGATGTGCTCGCGCACATCCACGGCCTGCCCCGGTTGCAGCGGCACGGCCAGCATCTCGCCGGGCGCGTCGCGCGAGAAGGCGATGTGGCCCGGCCCCTGGGCCTGGGTCATGATCAGCGGCAGCCCGGAGAACAGGCGCTTCCACCCGCCGCGCAACGGCATCACGCCGACGGTCACGGACTCGTCCTTCCAGAGCAGCACGTGGTGGGTGAAGTAGACGCTGTCGGTCGCCGCCAGGTTCATATCGGCCACGGGCACCTAGGTGCCCTCGATCTGGCAATGCGAGTTGCCGAATTGCAGCCGGGCCATGTCCTTGATGCCCGGCATCTCGTACCAGCCCGAGTTGGTGCTGACGGCCCGCACGTCGACGGGCGCCCCGCAGGCCGGGCAGGCCAGATTGGTCCCGGCGCTGACCATGCCGCACCAGGGGCAGGAATACGTCCGCTGCGATCCGCCCGCCGGGGGGATCGGCGGGGCCACGTTACCAGCCATTGTGCGATCCCTCCTCAGTCCGTGTGGTGGTGGACGTACATCGATTGCATGCCGACGCGACCGGGGCCGATCATGCGCGCCAGGTTCATGCCGGTGCCGCCGAACAGCCCCGAGGTCAGCTTCTGCGTCTCCACGTTCATCTGCACCGAGGCGTCCTTGTAGAGAAAGGCGCCCGGCTCCAGCAGCACCGACTCACCGGGGCGCAGGTAGCGCTCGAAGACGTTGCCGTAGCCGTGCAGCAACAGCAGACCCGGCTGGTTGGTCGTGACGAAGCGGTCCATGAACATGCCCTGCCCGCCGAGCAGGATATTGCGCAGGCCCTGGATGCGCACGTAGGAGTAGGCGATGTGGTGCGATGCGAGGAGGAAAGCGTGCTCGCGCACGTCCAGTTCCATGCCGGGGTGCAGGGGCATGACCACAAGTTCGCCGGTGGCGTCGCGCGAGAAGGCGACCCGGCCCGGCCCGTGGGCAATGGTGACGATGAACGGCATCCCGGCCAGGGCGCGCTTGACTCCGCCTTGCAGCGGCATCACCGTCACCGGCATGGTGTCGTCCTTCCAGAGCAGGGTGTGATGCTCGAAAAACACGCCGTCGCCGGGCGCCAGGGTCATCTCGGCCACCGGCACGATCTCGCCCTCGACCTGGCAGGTGCTGCTGCCGAAATGGATCTCGGTCATGTCGCGGATGCGCGGCGCCTCGCGCCATCCCGAGTCGCTGACGAGGTTACGGATATCGAGGGGCGCGCCGCAGGCCCAGCAGGCCGTGGCTTGCGGCGGGTTCTGGCTACGGCACCATTCGCATTCGATACGTTGGACAGGCTCCATGTGTCATCTCCTGAGCACCTCGGCGGCCTGGGCGGCCCACGCAGAGAGCGGGCCGGCGGCCAGGCCAAGCAGGATCGTGCCGGCTGCGGCCACAACCGGCGCGAGGATCGCGCCCCGGCGCGCCCGGTCGGGCGGCGAGGCGGTGCTGGAGGAGAGCGCGGGCAGATAGAGCGCGACGGCGGGACGCAGGTAGTAGTACCCGGACACGGCGCTCATCACTACCCCCAGCAAGGCGAGTTCCGCATGGCCGGCCTGCACCGCGGCGCCGAAGACGCCGAGCTTGCCGAAGAAGCCCCCAGCGGTGGGATGCCGACCAGCGAGACGAGGCTCACGAACAGAGCGAGGGCGAGCCAGGGGCGCCGGGCTGCCAACCCACGCAGATCGGGCGGCGCGACTCCGCTGCCGTCTACCTGCTCCAGCGCCGCCACGACCCCATAGGCCCCGGCGTTCATGATGGTATATGCCAGAGATAGTATAGCACACCTGCGGCGCCTGCGCTTATGTTCGTTACGACGCCATAGCCAGCGCGGCCCGCGCGTAGAGGATCGGCTGCCAGCCGGCGGCCCAGGCGCCCGGCGCGCTGGAGCGGCGGACCCCTGGTGCCGTCTGGCCCAACATTACCACCCGTCTGGCGGGGGCAATATGGGACTTATGACGTATTGACGGCATGGCGGTATACTAATACTATTAGATAGCCCAGCTAACTATCCGGTTTACATAGAATTAATATTGGCCTTGTATCATTGGCTTCAGCCCTGAGCCGACTAAGCCGAGAGGTGTGCGCCGGCTTTCGGCACGCGCGGGAAGCGTAGCCCACAGGGACTTGGTTTTTGGTTGTACGGAGGTGTGGAAGTATGTTCAGTTTATCGCGGTTCTTGCGGCCCTTTGCCCTCATGATCGCCGGAGTGCTGGCACTCCAGTTCGGCCAGTCGATGGCCCAGCTCTATTTGCCGACCCTGCTGTCCGACATCGTCGATACCGGCATCGTCA
>CBJNAR010000254.1:0-5885 GCA_966434075.1 uncultured bacterium | reverse complement strand
CATGCGCCAGGGCAGCCAGGCGGCGGGCAGCAACACCCAGGCCGGCAATGTGCTGACCACCGGCAGCACCACGTTCCAGGCGATGAGCGTGCCCAGGTCGAGCCGGCCCAGCAGCAGCAGGACCAGGATACCGGCCAGGGTAATGACCGCGTTCAGCACCCCGGCCACGCCGGTCCGCCCGAAGCGGGCCAGGCCCACCAGCACCGTGCCGGGATAGCTGCTGACGCCCAGGCTGATCAGGGTGGCGAAAGCCAGTTGCAGGTAGGGCGTCAGGCCGGGGTAGCCGAGCACGCCGCGGGCGATGGGCGCGGCCAGCACGATACCCGCGCCCGCGACCACGGTGCCGGTGAGCAGGCGCAGCAGCAGGTAGGCGCGCGCCACGGCGAAGGCGCGGGGCGGGTTGGCGGCGCTGTACTGCGCGATGAACTTGATCGCCGTGTAGGTCAGCCCGGCGTCGGCCAGGGTGCCGCAAATGGTGACCACGGCCAGCACCAGGCCGAAGCGCCCGAAGTCGTCCGGCCCCAGTACGCGCGCCGAAATGACGTTGCCCGCCAGAGCGATCAGCATCTGCGCCCAGCGCCCGCCCAGGGTGATCAGCAGGTCGCGCACCACCGCGCGGCGGGCCAGGGCGCGCAGGGCGGGGAAGCGGGGCACGACGGCTCAGGCCTCCTGCTGCGGGTGCAAGGGCCGGCCCGGCGCCCAGGCCCGCGCGGCCACGGCCAGGGCGCGCCGGTTCCACAGTCCCAGGCCCAGCAGGGCGCGGATGTGCCGCCGCGCCGCCGCCCGTTCGCCGTATTCCAGGTAGAGGCGGGCCAGCTTCAGATGCACGTTTGCCAGCCCGCGCCGGCCCCGTGCCCGCGTGGCGGGCGGCAACTCCGGGTGGGCGGCCAGGAAGCCGCCGACGATGCGGATGTAGTCGCGCAACGGCAACTCGCGCCCCCGCCGCGACGTGCGCCCGGCGTGCTCGCGCATCAGTACCAGCACGTCGGGCACGTAGCTGGCCGCATAGCGCGCGGCCAGGCGCAGCGTCAGTTCGTGGTCCTCGTTCATGCGCAGGTCGGCGAATCCGCCCACGGCGGCGAAAGCATCGCGGCGCACCAGCAGTGTGCTCGACACGGCGCGCGGTTCCTCCAGGATGTCGCCCAGGATGGTGCCGTTGTAGTCGGCGGCGGGGTCGAGGCAGGGCACGCCCAGCAGCCCGCTTTCGTCGAAGCGCTGCACATTGCAGAAGGCGAACCCCGCCGCCGGGGCAGCGGCCAGCGCGGCCAGTTGCCGCGCCAGGCGCTCCGGCTGCCAGAGGTCGTCCGAGTCGAGGAAGGCGACCCAGGGGCTGGTGGTCGCCGCGAAGCCGGTATTACGCAGGGGGCCGCGCCGGTTGCTGTGCGGTTCCGCCAGGTAGCGCATCGGCAAGCCCCGATCCGCGAACTCGGCCACCACCGCCGCCGTGTCGTCGGTCGAGCCGTCGTCCACCACGACGACCTCCGCGACCGGCGCCGTCTGCGCCTGCACGCTCTCCAGCGCCGCCCGCAACAGCTCGGCGCGGTTGTAAGTGGGAATCACCACGCTCACGGGCGTGCCTATCATACCGTGCCCCCTCCGGCCCGCCCTTCCGCCAGCGCGCGCAAGCGGCGCCGGGCGCGCAAACCGATCGTCCAGGCCAGCATATCGCTGAATGGGCGCAAGCGCAACCCGCGAAACCGCCCCCCGAGCGGCTCGTAGCCCGCCATGAGGCGGACGAACTGCGCCGGGGCCAGTTCCCAGAACACCTCGACCGGCCCGCGCGCTCCGTACAGCCGCCGCAGGTAGCCCGCCTGGCGCGGCAGCCAGCCGAACGAGGCCGCCTGCGTGCCGTAGGCGGCCAGGGCGCGGACCTTGGCGGCGGCCACCGGCCCGATGGGCACGGCCACGTTCGCCAGCACGGGCGTCAGCGGCACCTGTAATTCGTACACGCGCACGGCGCGGCAGGTTCGGCCCGCGCCCGCAGCCAGCACCCGCCCCAGGCTCTCGGCCACCCGGCGGTGCTCGGGATGAAAGTCGACACAGGACGTAGTATAGACCAGCGTGGGCGCGAACTCGGCCAGCACTTGCGCCAGCCGGGTGTCCAGCGCCTCCGGCGCCCAACGGCCCTCCGGCAGATTCCACTGGCGCAGATCGACAGGCCCTAGCCGCGCGACCGCCGCCTGCGCCTCGGACCAGCGCAAAGCCCGGATCTCCGCGCGCCCGCGCCCGCCCGCCCGCGACCGGCCCCCATCGGTCACAATGACGACGCACACGGCATCGCCCGCCCGGCTGTGCAGGGCGATGGTCCCGCCGCAGCCCAGCGCCTCGTCGTCGGGGTGCGGGGCCAGGACCAGGACGCGCTCGCTCCCGCGCGGCGGCACGTAGCGCACGGCAGGGCGGGCCACGCGACCCGCGAGGCGAAACAGCGCCCCGGTGCCGCGGGTCGCCGCCGGGAAGACGAAGCGGTGGGCGCCGCGCTTCAGCCGGGCGCGCAGCCGGGCACGCACGGGCAGGCTCATATCACGTCGAAATCGCCCGCGGTCAGGTACCAGGCGCGCGGATCGGCCAGCGCCGTGGGCTGGATGAGGGGCGCGAGGGGCACGATCTCGAACTGGAAGCCGTGGCGCATGGGCCAAAAGGCGCAGGCGCGCAACAGGCCGTACAGCGCCGACCCCGGCACGCCGGTCGCCAGCACCGTGGCGGCGCCACGACCGGCAAGGTCGCGCAGGGCGGCATCGAGCAGCGCCGTCGCCCCCGCCGCGCCGTCCGGCGTCATAAACACGTCGGCCACGTAGCCTGTCACGCGCTCCGCCGACTCGACCAGGCGATAGGCCAGGTAGGCCACCGGTTCGCCGCCCGCCCGCGCCAGCAGCACCCGGTACGCGCCGGTCGCCGCGCGCAGGAACCGCCAATCGACCCAGCCGCTGTCGCGCACCACCAGGTGCGGGTAGTGCGGCGCGACTCGCGCCCAGAGCCGATCGAGAGCCGGATCGGGCGCCGTCACCTCTTCCACCGCGACGGCGGTGCCGCGCATCTGCCGGTGCATGGCCCCGCGCGCCAGGCCGCGCCACACCCCCGACCCCGCTGCGCCGAGCGCCGCCACCGGCCCGGCCAGCGGGCGCGGGATCTGCGCGCTACGCGCGACGACCCGCTCGGCGTGCAACGGGAAGCGGAGCCAGGCCAGCGGGAAGAGTGGGCGGTAGCCCAGCGCATAGTTGCGCGTGCCCCACTGGTCGTTGGGCAGGCCCAGCACCGCCACCTGCCCCGCCGCCGCCCAGCCGCCGTGGGCCGCCTCGCCCAGCCGGGTCAACATGCCCTGGCGCCGGAACGCGGGGTCGGTCATCGCCTCCACGGCATGGACCGCCGGGTAGACCTGCCCGCCGATCTGCAAGCCCAGCGGGATGCCGCCGTACTGGCCGACGATCTGCCCCTCGCCGGTCGCGGCGACCCAGACCGTGGGGTAGGGCGCCGGGTGGCCCTGCAGCTTCCAGCGCCAGACCTCAATCGACCGGGGCCGGCCAAAGACGCGGGCATAGAGGTCGACCAGTTGCGTTTCGTCGCCCGGCTCATACGGACGCACGGTCCACGAGGGCGTAAAGTCGGGCGGCACGGATTCCACGGGCAACGTCTCCGCTACAGGCAGGCCGGCGCGGTCCCGGCGACCGGCGGCAGCAATCCCGTCCAGTATAGCCAGCACCGCGTAACGGCACAAGGGGGATCCGTCGCGAGGCAGGCGACCGGTTCCCCTCGGTTGTATAGGCTTTGTGCCATCTGTAGTTGCAGTTGGACACGAATTAGGCTACAATTGTCCCAGTTACGGAGAATGCATAACATGTCGCAACTTGAAACGGCCATACCGGAAACGTCGCCCCTGCCCGAAGCATCCCCCCACGAACCCCACGAGCGCGCGCCCGCCGGGGAGTCGCCGGCCCATCCCGCCACCGGCTTCGAGATCCTGACCGAAATCGCCTGCACCATCAACTCGGTGCTCGATCTCGACAAGCTCTACTGGGTGATCTACGAACAGTGCTCGCGGGTGCTGGAAACTGAGAACTTCTGGATCGGGCGCTACACCGACGGCGACACCGTGCAGGCGGTGCTCTGGTTCTACCAGGGCGAACAGATCGTGCCCCACGGCAAGACCCTGCCCATCGAGGTGGGACTGAACACCGAGGTGCTGCGCACGCGACGCCTGCTGCGCGTCAGCGACTACATCGCCGCGAAGAAAGAGCGGGGCCTGCTGCCGCCCGATTACCCGGTGGGCGAGGTGCCGCAAGCCTGGATCGGCGTGCCCATGCTGATCGGCGACCGGCTGATCGGCATCATCGCCAACAGCCGCACGCGGCCCTTCAGCGCCGACGACGCCCGCCTGCTCGAAGCCATCGCCGGGCTGTGCGCCGTCGCCATCGAAAACGCCGGCCTGGTCCAACTGGTCAGCGAGACGGCCCAGGACCTGCTGCGCACCACGCAGGAACTGTCGGACCTGAACAAGGTCGCCAGCGCGGTCAACCGCTCGCTGGACCTGCCAACGGTGCTGGCGCAGGGCGCCGACATGCTGCTGCGCGTGACCGGGTGGGACATGGCGACAGTCTGCCTGCGCGGGCCGGGCGACCAGTGGGAAGTGGCGCTGCACCGCTATGCCGGGGGCACCAACGCGCCGCCCGAAGCCGCCGGCCAATCGGCGCCCGGCGGCGACATCGGCGACGCGGCCAGCCCGCTGCGGCCCTTCATCACCCAGGCGCTGGCGAACGCCCGGCCCGTGGCCGTCGACGTCACCACACTGAGCGACGACGAAGTGGCCGCCCTGCAGCGCTACCTCGACGAGGGCATCCACCGGCTGGTGATCTTCCCCCTGCGCGCGGGTGCCGCGGGCACGCTGCGCCTCGCCACCCGGCAAGCGGGCGAACCGCCGGTGCTGGGCCTGCTGCTGCTGGGCAGCCGCGCGGGGGCCAGCGGCAAAGTCACCGCCGAAATGCTGCGCGACACTACCCTGCTGGCAATCGGCGAACAGCTCGCCACGGCGGTGCAGAACGCCCGCCTGCTCGACGATGTGCAGACCGCGCGCAGCCACCTGGAAGCCGTGCTCGAATCGACGGCGGACGGTGTGCTGTTTTATAACAACGACCTGCGGGTCGAGTTGGGCAACCGGGCCGTCCACGAACAATACAGCCTGGCCCCCGGCGCGCTGCTCGGCAAGACGCCGGAAGAGGTCGCCGATCTGGTGGCCGGAGCGTTTACCGACCCGGCGCAGCCGCGCTCGTTCATTGACAGGTTCCGCTCAGCGCCCCCTAACGCCATGTACGCCGAGGAATGCGTCCTGTCCCGGCCCCGCCCGCGCGTCTTGCAGCGCACCGTGCGCCCCGTGCGCGACGACAGCGGGGCCATCCTGGGCCGCCTGGTCGTCTACCACGACATCACCGAGGCCAAGGATCTCGAACGACGCACCCGCGAACTGGCCGGGATCAACGCCGTGGCGACCGCGCTCAACCGTTCGCTCGACCTGAACACGATGCTGGAACTGGCGGCGGGCGCCGTGCTCGACGTGACCGGCTGGGACACGGTGGCCGTGCGCCTCTGGAACCCGCTGACCCGCACCTGGGATCTCGTGCTCTGCCGTGGGCCGGAGAGTCCCGGCGCCGGGCCGACCAACTGGCGCATTCCGCAGGACAACCAGGTCTACGGCCCGATCACGCCCGAACTACTGGCAGGTCGCCCACGCGCCTTTGAATTGAACGACCAGGCGCCCGATGCCGCGGCGCCCGCCAGCGGAGACCCGGCGGCCCGCGCCGCGCGAAACCGCGCCGATGCGGCCCGCAGCAACCGCCGCGCCGGACACGAGACGCGGATCGCGCTGCCGATCCAGGTCCACGCCCAGACACTGGGGA
>CBJNAR010000253.1:0-5900 GCA_966434075.1 uncultured bacterium | reverse complement strand
ATTGCGCGTGCTGCCGAATACCGGCGACGGTTACTGCACGATGTAGGGGCCGGTTTCAAACCGACCTGCCGCCCACCGGGATGGATGGGGGCGACATCTGGTCGTCGCCTCCATTATAGCGGGATCGGGCGTGCGTAGCCAACCCCCGGCAAAAGTCGCGGGCGGGCTGGGTCCAAAGGGGGTGGCGGCCCCGTGCCGCGGATGGTATAATACAGGTGACACGGCGATACCTGCCCCGGCGGTATGCGACTGTGCTCCGGTATTAGCCCCAGTAGGAACAACACGCATGCTAGACACTCTTTCCTGAAACCCGTTCGATACGCTCCCCGCTGAGGGCGGCGCGCCGGTCGATGCATCCCGCTGGACGGGTCCCGGTGCCTGACCATTCCGCGGCGAGCCAGGCCGTTTTAGTACAGGAAAGAGTCCTATATGTTCCGTGTTATCGGCGTCGCCAAGAGCTACGGCGACGATCTCATCCTCGACAACATCAATTTCACACTGAGCGCGGGCGAACGCGCCGGGCTCATCGGCCCTAACGGCGCGGGCAAAACCACGCTGCTGCGGATTATCGCCGGGGTGGAGAGCCCCGACAAGGGCAGCGTCTGGATCGACCCCGCGGCGCGGCTGGGCTATCTCAGCCAGGCCCTGGTCTACGCGCCGGGCGATACCGTGGGCACGGTCATGCAGGAGGCGATGGGGCCGGCGCTCGAAGCCGTGGCCGCCATCGAGCGCCTGGGCGAAGCCCTGGCCACCGCCGCGCCCGACGACGCCGATGCGGTGATGGCCCGCTATGCCGCCGCGCTGGACGAGGCCGAACGCGTCGACGCGTACGCCGCACCTGCGCGCCTGGCCGCCGTCCTGGCCGGACTCGGCCTTGCTCACCTGGACACCGAGACGCCGGTCGCCATCCTCAGCGGGGGGCAGAAAACGCGCCTGGGGCTGGCCCGCATCTTACTGGCCGAACCGGAGATCCTGCTGCTCGACGAGCCGACGAACCATCTCGACATCCGCGCCCTGGCTTGGTTGCAGGAGTTCGTGGCCCACTACAAGGGCGCGGTGCTCATCGTCTCGCACGACCGCGCCTTCCTCGACGCCCTGGTCACGAAAATCCTGGCCCTCGACTCCGTGACGCACACGCTGACCGAGTACACAGGGGATTACACGGCCTACGCCGAAGAGATGGAGCGACAGCGGCAGAAGTTGCTGGACGACTATCGCCGCCAGCAAGAGCGCATCGAGCGCATCGAGGGCGACATCCGCGGCATGAAGGAGCGCGCCCGCAACCGCGAGTTGACGACCATCGACTTCGCGTTGCGCGCCAAGGCCAAGAAGGGCGCGCGCACAGCCAAGGTTCGCGAACGCAAGTTGGAGCGCCTGCTGGCAAGCGAGGAGCGTATCGACAAGCCCCAGCAGCACTGGGAGATGAAGCTGGAGTTCGGCGACGCCCCGCGCAGCGGCCAGCGTGTGCTGACGCTCGACGACGTGAGCAAGGGCTTCGACGGGCGCACGCTGTTCCGCGATGTCAACGGGGAGTTGAGCCAGGGCGAGCGGGTGGCCCTGCTGGGACCGAACGGCAGCGGCAAGACCACGTTGCTGCGCATCATCAGCGGGCAACTGGCGCCCGACAGCGGCACCGTGCGCCTGGGGGCCAGCGTGCGGCCCGGCTACTTCGCCCAGGAGCAAGAGGGCCTGGACCCGACCCAGACGGCGCTCGAAGCGGTGCGCGCGGTCGCGCCGCTGACCGAGACGGACGCGCGCAACTTTATGCATCACTTCCTCTTTGCCGGGGACGACGTGTTCACGCCGGTGGGGCAATTGAGCTACGGCGAACGGGCGCGCCTGGTGCTGGCCCGGCTGGTCCTCAGCGGAGTCAACTTCCTGCTGCTGGACGAGCCGCTCAATCACCTCGACATCCCGTCGCGGCAACACTTCGAGGAAGCACTCGCCAACTTCCCCGGTACCGTGCTGGCCGTGGTCCACGACCGCTACTTCGTGGAGCACTTCGCCGAGCGCATCTGGGCACTGGACGGCGAGCGGCTGGAGACCTTCTTCGACCTGGCGAGCTATGAGCAGGACACGCCCGCGCTGGCGTAATGGGGGATACGGCGGCGGCCCGCCGGATGTGCTAAGCTCTCAGAAGACGCGCCGGGATTGCACATCCGCTGTAAGCAGCCGGTGACGATGGGTCGCAAGTGATGGAGCCACACCCGAGGGAGGTCGCACATGGCGAAGACAATCGTGCATACCGATAACGCGCCCCAGGCGGGGGCGTATAGCCAGGCGGTGCAGGCGGGCGGACTGGTCTTCGTGTCCGGGCAAGGCCCCTTCGACCCCGGAACGGGCGCCATCGTCGGCAGCACGATCCAGGAGCAAACCGCGCAATGCTTACGCAATATTGCGGCGATCCTACAGGCGGCGGGCAGTTCTCTGGACCGAGCGGTGAGCGCCACCTTTATTCTGGCTGACCCGGCGGATTTCGCCGGCATGAACGAGGAGTGGATCACCTGGTTCCCCACCGATCGGCCCGCGCGCCAGGGAGCGAAACTCCCGATTCAGGTTCCCGGCCTGCGTATCTCCATCGCGCTCGTGGCCGAGGCAGCGGGGACCTGAGCTAGCCTGAAGCAGATCACGGATTGCTATAGCCGCCAGGCTCTAAGCGCGGGGCGCGCCCGCGGCCCGGTGAATGGCCTGGACCAGCGCCATGTCGGCCTCGTGCTTCTCGACGAAGACCACCACGCCCGCCGCCTCGGCGCGCGCGCGGGTGATCGGGTCGCCGTGCAGCGTCAGCAGCACCACCGCGCAGGCGGGGGCTAGCGCCCGCAGCGCCTCAGCGGTGTCGATACCGTCCATGCCGGGCATCTGGACATCGAGCAGAATCACATCGGGCCGCAACACGGGCGCCAGCGCGAGCGCCGCTGGCCCATCCGGGGCTTCCCCGACCACGATCAGATCATCCTCCAGACCCAGCCGCATGCGCAGGCCCCGGCGGATGGCCGGTTGGTCGTCGACTACCAATACACGGATCATGGACGGGTACCTCGCCGCGCGCCCGGTGCAAACGCGGTGCCGATATGGTGTAAGATCTGTGGTATAATGGTGCATATTCAGATAGTGTAGCGCGCGGCCGCACGGCGCGCCCCAGGCAAATGATGCCTTTGCGGGTCCGCCTTTCGGACGGGACGGAACTCCACCCTATAGCGGAGGAAAGCATGCCCATTCGGATCTTACTCGTGGATGATCACAGCGTGGTGCGCAAGGGCCTGCGGATGTTTCTCAGCCTGGACCCGGAACTCGAAGTGGTCGGCGAGGCGCGCGACGGGGCCGAGGCCGTGCGCATGGCGCACGAGCTCAAGCCCGATGTCGTGCTGATGGACCTGCTCATGCCGGTGATGGACGGCATCCAGGCGACCGCCACGATCCGCCGCGAACTGCCGGACACGGAAGTGCTGGCCCTGACCAGTGTGCTGGAAGACAGCTCCGTGGTCGGCGCGGTGCGCGCGGGCGCCATCGGCTACATCCTCAAGGACACCGAGGCCGACGAATTGCGCCGGGCGATCAAAGCCGCCGCCGCCGGGCAAGTCCAACTGGCGCCCCAGGCCGCCGAGCGCCTGCTGCGCGAAGTGCGCACCCCGGAAAGCCCGGAGGCGCTCACGGAGCGCGAAACCGACGTGCTGCGCCTGGTCGCCAAGGGCCGCGCCAATAAAGAGATCGCTCACGAACTCAACATCGGGGAGAAGACCGTCAAGAGCCACGTGAGCAGCATCCTCGCCAAGCTCAACGTGCCCAGCCGCACCCAGGCCGCCCTCTACGCCGTGCGCATCGGCCTCGTCCCCCCCGACGCGGTCTAGGCGCCGGCTCAGGCCAGCGCGCGGGAGTCCAGTTCCTCCTTGAGCGCGCGCAGGCTCTTGTGCTGCTGCCGGAGATCGGCGATGTAGGCTCGCCACGCCGCTTCCTGCCCCAGCCGCAGATACAACTCGCGCACCCGCACCAGCAGTTCCGCCGCCGCGATGTAATTGTCGCGCCCGCGCGCCTCGATATAGCGCTCGGCCATGCGCCGGTAAATGTCGCGCGCCTGCTCCGGGTACTCGGCCTCGGCGGCCTGGGCCACCTGCTGCTCCAGGGTCACCAGGCTCCCATCCACATACCCGGCGCGCCAGGAACCGATCCCGCCGCCCGCCGGGCGGGCCTGCAACAGCGCCAGCACCTGCAGCGCCTCGCCGGGAAGTTGTTCGTCCAGGTAAATGCGAATTAGATCGGGCCAGGCGGCTTGCGTTTTGAGCGCGACGATCAACTCGTGCCGGATCGCGGGCCATCGGTCCGCCGGGAGGCCCGGCAGATACGCGGCGCGCTTGACCGCGGCATAGGTCGCCGCGCCCGGCGTGGCATCGAAGCGGCGGCGAGCCATCGCCAGCGCCTTCTCGTCCAGCCCAAACTCGATGTAGCGTGCCTCCAACCACTCACGATACTGGTTCAGTTCATGGGTGATCTGGTAGGCATCGGGGCGCGTATGAGGCCACTCGGTCTTCTGGCGCGAGGGCTGGGTCCACTCGGCGTCGCCGAGTCGCGTCTCGACAAAGCTCAGCACCTGCTCGCGCCGCGCCGGATCGGCCTTCAGCACCACGTCGGCGAAGCGGGTGACCTGATCGGCGCTCGTCAGGTACTCCTTGGCGACCTCGAAAGCGGCGTCCACCCGCCCCATGGTGATTAACTGGGCGGCCAGTTCCTGGTACATCCCCGCCGCCCGGTACTCGGCCAGCAACTCGTCCGGCGAAAGGCCGTCGCCCTTCAACTCGGCCAGGAACGCGATAATGGGTCGCTTAAACCAGGAGTCGTCGAAACTGGGCGCCTGGGCCTCGGCCAGCTTTCCGCGCAACTTGCGCTCGATCTCGTCCTTCTCCTCCGCCGTGGCCGTGCGCGCGATCACTGTCGGGATCGCTTCATCGACATCCAGGTCGAAATTCAGCGTGTGCTCCCAGAGGGTGAACAGCGCGTCGAGCAGCATCCGCCGCGCCTCCGGGTCCAGGCGCTCCTCCGGCGGCAGGTCTGCCTGGGCATCAAGGCATTGGCGCAAGCCTTCGTAACAGGTGACAAGCACATCGATTAGCGAACCTGCTTCATCCTCGATCTCTTCATAATGCTCGACAGTTGCTTCTGCGACGATGCCGTACACAGCCTGCGCGTTCGCCCACTGGGCGGCGGCCGCATACGACTCGGCCACCTCGATCACCTCATCGAGGTCGCCGGCTACCTGGTCGCCCGCCCCCCACTCATACCCGGCCTGGTTGAAGATCCGGTCCACCTGGCGCTGGATTTTATCCCGCTTGATCGTCACCCAGCCCGCGGTGCCGCCCGCCGGTTGCGACCGGGCGATCAGCATCCGCTCGATGGGGCCGTCCAGGTCAGGGTCGCGCTTGAGCAAGCCGGTCAGGATCGCCAGCAACTCCTCGCGCGAGCGGTCCTGCAACAGGGTCGCGACATCCTGGCGCACTTCGACCGACTCGGGCGCGTCGATCCAGGTCAGCAGCAGGGCGACGATATGCTTGCAGAAGCCGCCGCGCGGGCAGGTACAGGACGCGCCCGCCAGCGGGTCGGCGCCCGGCGCGTCGCGGGGCACCAGCGTAGCCGTGACCGTGTACGGCCCGCCGCTCTGGCCCAGGCTACGGGCACGCAGCAGGGTGCCGCGCAGCACGGCGTCCTCGATATAGTCGTTGCGCTCGTAAGACAGCCCGTTACGATAACTGGCGCTGTCGGTGCGCTGCTCCACATCGCGCGCCGTCAGCGGCTTAAAGCGATCCCGCCCATCAACGCCGCTCTGCGGCAGCGCGTCCATCGCCGATCCCTTGCTTTTCTTCGCCATTGCTCGGCACCTCCACGTCTTATTGTAGCACGCGCCGTGCGCG
>CBJNAR010000252.1:0-5903 GCA_966434075.1 uncultured bacterium | reverse complement strand
GGGCCCGCCGGGTTGCGTGGGCGTGTCGATGCTGATCGGGGCCGAAGTCAGCGCATTGCTCAGCGCGCCCAGGGCGAAGAACATACCCGTGCCGGGGGTGAGATCGGCGGGGATGGTCACCGCTTGCTGGAAGCTGCCGTCGGCGCCCACCTGGGCGGTGCCCAGCTCGTGGTTGCGCCCTTCGGGGCCGGTCATGCGCAGGCCCACGGCTTCGCCGGGCTGGTAGCCGCGCCCGTTGGCCGTCACCGTGCCGCCGGGCAGGACATGGGCCGGGTTCAGGATCAGCGAGAGCAGGGCCGGCGTGGCGGTCGGCGTGGGCGGGGCGGGCACGGGGGTCGCGGTCGCCGCCGGGGCGGCGGTGGGCGACGGCGGCGTGGTCGTCGCGGCGGTGGCGATCTGCAGCGAGCGCAGGATATTGAGGCGGCCCGCGCCGTAATGCGGGTCCCAGCCCGCCGGGCCCAGGTCGTCGGCGCCGTCTTCCAGCAGGCGCTGGAGGTCGTCGGGCGTGAGATCGGGCCGCGCGGCCAGCAGCAGCGCCGCCGCGCCGGTCACGAGCGGCGCCGCCGACGAGGTGCCGCTGGCCCAGGTGTAGCCGGCGCGCCCCTGGCCCCATCCCGTGCTCACGATATTCACACCCGGCGCGGCCAGGTCCACAAAGGCGCCGTAGGACGAGAAGGCGGCGGCCTTGTCTTGCTCGTCGGTGGCGCTCACGGCCACGACCTCGTCGAAGCCCGCCGGGTAGCGGGCCGCGCCGTCGGGTGTGTTGCCCGCCGAGGCCACGACCAGCACGCCGTGGTCGCGGGCGTAGCGCACGGCTTCCTGCATGGACGACGCGGGATACTCGATCCCGGCGCTGATGTTGATGACCTTGGCGCCGTGGTCCACCGCGAAATGGATGCCGCGCGAGAAGTCGCCCACGTTGCCGGCGCCGTCCTTGTCGAGGATCTTGACCGGCATGATCCGCGTGGCCCAGGCGACCCCGGCCACGCCGATGTTGTTGTTGCTGAGTGCGCCGACCAGCCCGGCGGTATAGGTGCCGTGGCCGTTATCGTCCGCGGCGGTGGTCGTATCGGCCACGAAGTTATAACCGGGCACCAGCTTGCCCACCAGGTCCGGGTGGTTGGGGGCGATGCCGGTATCGATCATCGCCACGATCACATCCGGGCTGCCGGTAGTGATGTCCCAGGCGGCGGGCGCGCCCACCTGGTTCAAGGCCCACTGGCGGGAAAAGAGCGGGTCGCTGGGCACAAAGGCGGCGTGCAGGCGGTAATCCGGCTCGGCGTAGACCACGCCGGGCAGCGCGGCCAGGGCGCGCGCCGCCCCCGCCACATCGAGCCCCGGCTGATCGGCGTGCAACCGGTAGAGGCCGCTTCCGGCATCCAGAACCTCGACTCGGTTCAGGCCCCAGGCGGCCAGCGCCGGGCGCAACTCCGCGCCACCGGCCTGGATCGTCCCGGCGGCGTCGAGGCGCAGGCGCTGGGCGGGCGCCAGTTGGACGAGGAGCTGCCCGGCCTGCCAGTCGGCGGGCTGCGCGGGCGGCGGCACGGGGCGCGGTTTGGCGACCGCGCGGCGATGCGGCGGGGTCGCGGGCCCGGCCACGCCCGGCGCGGGGGCCAGGCTCAGCACACAGGCGAGCAACAGGAGCACAACGGCCGGCACGCGCACAGCCGGGTGCCGGGCGAGCGGGGAGGTGCGGTATGTAGTTAACATAGGCGGTCCTGGGCGGAAACGAAGGGCGCGCCGGCCAACTGGGCACCCGCAACGATAGGTCTATTATACCAGCTATTGGTACAACGCATAACCATCCGGCAGGGTGCAAAGCTGGGACGACCCCGCACCGGGATAGAACCGGGCGCCGCGCCCGCGCCCCCGGTCCACAGGTTGACTCGATGCGCGGGCGTCCCTTATACTTATCGACAATAGGCGGCTCCGGCCTCTTGCGAGCCGCCGCTTTTGTTCGCGCCGCGGATGCTGCGCACCCGAAGGAGCCTCGTATTATGAACGATACCCGCAGCAAAGCCGCGCTCAGCCTGGTCGCGGTGGTCGCGCTGCTCTTTGCCTTTGGTCTCGGCGCCTTCAGCAGTTACGTCTTCACCGAACCCAGCCGGGCCGGCAGCTTCCCCGACGCCGACAGCAGTGGCGGTACCGTCCCGCGCGTGCCCCCCGCCGCGACCCCCGCCGCCACGGGATCGCAGGACCTGAACGCGCAGATGCAGACCTTCTATGAGATTGTCGATCTGCTGCAAAAAGAGTCCTACTACCGCCCCACCGACAGCCAGAAGCTGGTCTACGGCGCCACCGAGGGCATGATGAAGGCCGTGGGCGACGAGTACACGCGCTTCCTGACGCCGGAGGAAACCGCCATCGAGAACGCCCAGCTCCAGGGCGAGAGTTTCGGCGGCATCGGCGTCTACTTCAAAGAGGTCGATAACCTGCCGACCATCGTCGGCATCATCCCCAACACCCCGGCGGCTCGCGCCGGGCTGCGGCCCAAGGACGTTATCCTGAAAGTCGATGGCCGCGACATTACCACGCTGACCCTGGACGATATTCGCCCGCTGATCCGCGGCAAAGAAGGCACCCAGGTGCGCCTGACCATCCTGCGTGGCAAGGACGCGCCGTTCGACGTGGACGTGACCCGCGCCATCATCGACGTGCCGCTCGTCACCACGACGATCCGGCCCGACGGCGTGGCCGTCTTCGCGGTCAGCAGCTTCGGCGACAAGACCAACAGCGACCTCGACGCAGGCATCCGCGAGGCGAAAAGCAAGGGCGCCAAGGGCATTGTCCTCGATCTGCGCAACAACGGCGGCGGCCTGGTGGACCAGGCGCAGCAGATGATCGGGCACTTTGTCTCGCCCAGCATGGGCCAGAAATACGACGACACCGCGCTGTACGAGTCGTTTGCCAGCGACGGCAGCCAGGACAGGGCCATACCCATCATCCGCAAGGGCGAGACGATGTATGACCTGCCGATGGCCGTGCTGATCAACGGCGGCACGGCCAGCGCGTCCGAGATCGTGGCCGGCGCCCTGTCCGACTACGGGCGGGCCACGCTGATGGGCGAGCAGAGCTTCGGCAAGGGGTCGGTGCAGAGCGTCCACAGCTTTGCGGACGGCTCCAGCGCGCGCATTACCATCGCCCACTGGCTGACGCCTAAGAAGGACGACATCAACCCGCACCCGACCGCGACGCCGGACTCCAGCGCCACGCCCACGCCGCTGCCCACCTTCACGCCGACGCCCGTGGGCGGCCCGGCCACGCCCGTGCCGGGCGTTACGCTCACGCCCACGCCGCCGCCGGTGGACCGCAGCCGCGGCATCACGCCCGCCATCGAGGTGCCCCCGCCGAGCGACGCCGACTACGCCGCCGACCGCGACCCGCAGTTGGACCGCGCCGCGCAGTTCGTCCTCACCGGCAAGTAGGGCCGGGGTGTCGGCACCCACCGCGGGGGCGGGCCAATGTGTCTGCCCCCGCACCACCGTAGGGGCGGACCGCTGTGTCCGCCCTGTCTCCGAAAGAAACCACCTGATGCAAGGTAGCCGGCATTGACAACGCAGCATTCACGCACCCGGACCCTGCTCAGCCTGGGCGCGGTGGCGGCCCTGGTTGCGGCCTTCGGCCTGGGCGCGCTAACCCGCCCCCTGCTGATCGGTGCCGGTCCCGCGTCGAGCACGGGCGCCAAAGTAGCCGGCCCAGCGCCCGCCGCCACCGCCCAGGCCAATCTGGCCGCCGAGATGCAGACCTTCTATGAGATTGTCGATCTGCTGCAAAAAGAGTCCTACTACCACCCCACCGACACACAGAAACTGGTCTACGGCGCCGACCAGGGGTTGATGGAGGCCATTGGCGACCCCTACACGCGCTTTGAAACGCCGCAGCGCAGCGCCATCAGCCGGGCAAACCTGGAAGGTACCTACGGCGGCATCGGCGTCTACTTCCGCTCCATCGACAAACGCCCCACGGTCACGGACCCCATCCCCGACACGCCCGCCGCGAAGGCCGGGATGCGTAGCGGCGACATTATCGCCGCCGTGGACGGCCACGACACCACCGGCCTGTCCGACGACGAGGTGATCGGCCTGATCCGGGGCAAGGAAGGCACCCATGTGCGGCTGACCATCGTTCGCGCAGGGCAGCCGCCGTTCGACCTGGACCTGGTGCGCGCGGTGATCCAGATCCCGCTGGTTACGACGACGATCCGGCCCGACGGCGTGGCGCTCATCGCCGTCAGCAGCTTCGGCAACCCGACCACGGCGCAACTCGACGCGGGTATCCGCCAGGCGCATGGGGCGGGCGCGAAGGCGCTGATCCTAGATCTACGCAACAACGGCGGCGGCCTGGTCACGGTGGCCCAGCAGATGATCGGGCGCTTCGTGTCGCCGGAGGCGGGCAAGCGCTACAACGACACGGCGCTCTACTACGCACGCGCTCGCGACGGCTCGAACGACGAGGCCGTGCCGATCATCCGCGACAAGGACGCCGCGACGGCCTACGACCTGCCGATGGTGGTGTTGATCAACGGCAGCACGGCCAGCGCCGCCGAGATCGTGGCTGGGGCGCTCTCCGATTACGGGCGGGCCACGCTTATCGGCACGCAGACCTTCGGCAAGGGGTCGATGCAGTACATCCACAACCTCTCGGACGGCTCCAGCGCGCGCATTACCGCCGCGCACTGGTTGACGCCCCGCAAGCACGACATCAACCCCCGCCCCACGCCGACGGTGGACCCGCAGGCCACACCTAGCCCGCTACCCACACTGACCGCCACGCCCGCCGCGGGCGCTGCTGCGGCCCCCGGCACCCCCGCCCCCCCGGTTGCGCCCACCGCGGTCCCCGACCGGGGCATCACGCCAGATATCGTGGTGCCGCGCACCAACGACGACGTAGCCCAGCAGCGCGACCCGCAACTCGACCGCGCCGTGCAGTTCGTCCTCACCGGCAAGTAGGTCACCGGGCTACCGCGCATACGATCAGGGGCGGCGCCGCCCTTCGTATTTCCATGCAAACGTACTGGCGGCGTGAACCTACGGCGCGTGGCGCGAGGGGACCGCGGGCTGGACGACGGCATCGGCGAAGAGGGCCTGCCATTCGGCGTCGCTGAGCGTGCGGTCCTTGTGGAAGATCCAGATCGGCGGGTGCGAAAACTCGATGAACGAGGGGTCGATCCAGGCCACATCGTCGCGCAGTTGGAGACCGAACAGGCTGGGGTACGACGTGGCGATGTAGACCGGGGTGAAGCCGAGCCGTCCCTGGAACAGCAGGTCGTAGTAGCGGATCTGGACCGGGTAGCGCCAGGGCAGGTGCGGGGCGATGCGCGCCGCCTGGCTGGCGTCGATGATCAGGTAGTCGGCGCTGTTGAGCCAGGCACGCAGGGCCGCGGCGGCTGCTGGGCTGGACTGGTCGGCCAGGGGATCGAAGCGCATCAACGGGTACTCGCGGGCGGGGGCCACGTGGCCCGGCAGCGGCAGCGGCATCACGTTCGCCGTAACCTCGATGCCCAGCGGCGTGCGGTAGGGCACGTGGTCGTAGATCCAGCGCGACGCCTGCACCTGCGGGTGCGGGCGCTGGAACGTCGCGCTGATCGCCAGCGCGCCGAGCGCCGCCGACAGCAGGAGGACGCCGGGCACGACCGCCCGGCGCACCGTCCAGGCACCGCCCGCCCGCCAATCCGCCGACCACAGCGCAAAGGCTGTCGCAAAGAGGCAGAGATAGGGCACGACCGGCAACAGGTAGCGCACCCACTGTGTCTCGGCAAAGGCGATGGACGCGAAATAGGCCAGGGCGCCCAGCAGCAACAGACCCTCAGCCACCCGGCGCCCGCGCCAGGCTCGTGCCGCCACTAGTCCGCCGCCCGCCAGGCCGGCCAGCCCCACCAGCGGCCCGGCGCCCAACAGCAGCAA
>CBJNAR010000251.1:0-5912 GCA_966434075.1 uncultured bacterium | reverse complement strand
GGCCTATTTCGCGCTCGGCGTGCGCTACCGCACCGAGGACGCCTACCGCCAGTTGGCGACGAGCATGTACCTGGTGGCGCCGCAGGTGGAGGACGCCCTGGGGCCGGGCCTGGGCCTGCTGGACCGGGCGCGCGTGCTGGGCGCCACCGAGCATATCCGCGGCGAGCTGCGCAATACGCGCTTTCGCCTGCTGCTGCTGCGGCCCGACGGGCGCGTGGTGCTCGACAGCCTGACCGGACGGGGCAACATGACGGGCCGGCTCATGGACGACCTGCCCGCGGCGCTGGTCAGCGGCCCCGTGCCCAGCGAACCCGTAGACGGGCTGCTCCGGGCCGACGCCGCGGGCAACGCCTGGATCTATGTCGCCGCACCCCCGCGCGCCGTCATTGGCAACGGGGTGGCGGGGGCGGCGGGCGGCAACCCGCGCTTCTATATGCTGCTGGCCGCGCAACGACCGAGCTTCGCCGATGTGGCGCAGAGCTACACCTCGCGCTTCCTGCTGGTGGGGCTGCTCGCCGTGGTCGCGTCGCTGGTGGTGGGGGCGCTGCTGGCCCGCTCGATCACCCGGCCGCTGGGCACGCTGGCCGCCGCCAGCCACGCCATCGCTGGGGGCGAGTACGGCCACCAGGCGCCCGTCACCGGCAGCGCCGAGATGCGCGCCCTGGCGACCGACTTCAACTATATGGCCGGGCAGGTGCAGCGGGCGCAGCAGGCCCAGCGCGACTTCCTGGCGAACATCTCGCACGACCTCAAAACGCCGCTGACCTCGATCCAGGGCTTCTCCCAGGCCATGCTCGACGGCACGATCCGCGAGCGCGCCGCCTTCCTGGCCGCCGCCCAGGTCATCAACGCCGAGTCGCAGCGCATGGCCCGCCTCGTCGCCGACCTGGTGGACCTGGTGCGCTTGCAGAGCGGCGCGGCGACGGTGGAGAAGACCCCGGTCGATGTGGGGCGGCTGCTGGAGCAGGCCGCCACGGGCATGCAGCCGCAGGCCACCGACCGCCATGTCGAACTGCGCGTGCAGGCCCCGGCCCTGCCGCCCATCCCCGCCGACGCCGACCGGCTGCGGCGCGCCATCACCAACCTGCTGGACAACGCCTTGCGCCACACCCCGCCGGAGGGCCGGGTGACGCTGAGCGCCGAGAGCCTGCCCGGCGCCGTGCGCATCTCCGTGCAGGATACCGGCGAGGGCATCCCCGAAAGCGACCTGCCGCGCGTGTTCGAGCGCTTCTACCAGGTGGACAAATCGCGAGCCGGGGCCGGCCACGGCAGCGGCCTGGGCCTCGCCATCGTGCGCGAGGTGGTGGCGGCGCACGGCGGCGATGTGCGCGTGCAGAGCCGGCCCGGCGCGGGCAGCGAATTCGCCATCATCCTACCCACCAACGGCCCTTTGCCGCCACGACCCGCGCCCGTTGCGCCCCGCCCGCTCGGTTGACTAAGCAGAGGCCATCCCCTATAATACCTACGCAGAGCACTAGAGTAGACGGCAACGGTATGCGCCTGCGAACGGCGTGATCCCACCCGCCGCTTTGTACGGGACACGCGCAGGCCCACCGCCGGAGTGGAGGAGCATTTTGGCAAATAAAGCAACCGGCAAGACGGTGCCGGCGGACGAGAACGTGAACGGCCGCAAGCGGGAAGCAACCCCCGAGGTGCCGGCCGGGGCGGACGCGACCGCGGCCGGCGCCGAGACGGCAGTGGCCGAAGCGCCTCGCCCGGAACCCGGCATGAAGCATATTTTGATCGCCGACGACGAGCCGGCGATCCGCGCCCTGTTGCGCGATTTCCTCGAAGGCGAAAGCTTCCAGGTGTCCGAGGCCGAGACCGGCCAGCAGGTGATGAAGGCCCTCACCGAGGGCGGCTATGACCTGATCATGATGGATATTCGCATGCCGGAGATGGACGGCCTGGCGGTGCTCAAGGAACTGAACACCCGCAAGATGGACGTGCCGATCATTTTGATGACCGCGCATAATTCGGCCAATATCGCCATCCAGGCTACCCAGCTTGGCGCCTACGATTACATCACCAAGCCGTTCGAGTTGCAGGAAGTGTTGCTGACGATCAACCGCTATTTCGAGCGCCAGCAACTGACCAGCGAAGTGCGCAGCCTGCGCAGCCAGTTGGGCCAGCGTGACCCGTCGGAACGCATCATCGGCAACAGCCCGGCCATGCAGGCGATCTACAAGATCATCGGGCGGGCCGCCGGCACCGATGCGACCATCCTGGTCACGGGCGAGACCGGCACGGGCAAGGAACTGGTGGCCCAGACCATCCATTTCAACTCGCAGTACCGCCACGGGCCGTTGATCAAGGTCAACTGCGCCGCGCTGCCTGAAACCCTGCTCGAAAGCGAGCTGTTCGGGCACGAAAAGGGCTCGTTTACCGGCGCCATGATGCAGCGCAAGGGCCGCTTCGAGATGGCCCACAAGGGCACCATCTTCCTCGACGAGATCGGCGAGATGACACTGAGCACGCAGCGCAAGCTGCTGCGCGTGTTGCAGGAGCGCGAGTTCGAGCGCGTCGGCGGCAGCCTGCCGATCAAGGTCGATGTGCGCGTCATCGCCGCGACCAACAAGCGCCTCAAGGAAGAGGTGGCCGCGGGCCGCTTCCGCGACGACCTGTACTATCGTCTGGCGGTGATCGAGGTCGATATGCCGCCGCTGCGCGAGCGCAAAGAGGACATCCCCTTCCTGGTCGAGCATTTCCTCGACAAGCATCGCTATAGCTCGACTTCGCCGCCCGCGCGCATCTCCGAAGAAGCCATCCAGGTGCTGGAGCAGTACGACTGGCCGGGCAACGTGCGCGAGTTGGAGAACGCCATCGAGCGGGCCGTGGTCATGTCGCAGGGCGGCATCATCACCAGCCACCACCTGCTCTTCTCGCCCTACACCGAGCGCAAGTTCCTCGACGTGACGCGCATGGTGCGCGAGCGGACGCGCCTGGGCGACATCCTGGGCGACGCCGAGCGCATGGCGCTGGTGGAGGCGCTGGACCAGGCGCGCGGCGACCGCAGCGAAGCCGCCAAGCTGCTGGGCCTGGAACGCCCCGACTTCTATGCCAAGCTGAAGGAGTACGATCTCAGTTCGTAGCCTGCCGAATCACGATCAAGCTGGACACCGTCCCACCAGGCGGTGTCCTTTTTGTGCCCAGCGCCGGGCCGGACGGGACGGACATTCTGGCACCAATCTTGCTACGTCTGCGGCCAAAGGCGGCAATCAACGTGCCACTTTTACGATGTGCAACGTGAGATCCTTGATCGTGATGCGATCTGCCGCGGGGCGGGTCACGTGATGTTGCCGTGACGCGCACCCGTGGCTGGTCAGTCCTAGTAGGTAACGCCGCCCCACATGCCGCAGACAAATGCCGACAACCGCCGCTGGGCGGATGATGCCCCGAACGCTGATCTATCGCACTCAACACATTCGACGGCCGGCGTATCCACCCAGGGGGACGCGCCGCCGCCCAGCGGGGGGCCTGAATACGATCTCTGGCTGACGAATCGGGTGCTGGCCCATCTGGGGCCGTGCCGCGATCCCGACGACCTGTTGCAGCGCCTGCGCCCATTGATGCAGGAGCTGTTCCCGCATGACGCGGGCCTGGTCGCCACGGTGGAGCGCGATCCCGCCGGCGGCCCGGTGTTGCGCCTGGCCGCCGCGCATGGGCTGAACGGCCACGCCGCCGGCTTGCCCGATCCGCTGCCGCCCGCGGCGTTGATCGACCCGTGGCCGCTCGACGCGGGGCCGCTGCATGTGCCCGACCTGGAGGCGACGCCGTTGCACGTGGCCGACCTGTTTGCCGGGGCCGGGATGCGCTCGCTGCTCAGCATCCCGCTGGCGGCCGAGGACGACGGCCACCCGGCGGCCGTGCTGCTGCTGGCCCACCGGGCGCCGGGGGGCTTCGCGGATGTGCGCGACGCCAGCCTGGCCCAACTCCGCCGGGTGGTGGCGGTGCCGCTGGCGAACGCCCTGCATCTGGCCGATCACCGCCGCGAGCGCGAGGAGGCCGCGGCCGGCGCGCGGCAGTTGTGGGATCTGCTGGGGGCCGACATGGATCCGGCCACCGCCCTGCCGGGCTTGCTGGTGCAGGCGCTCGATATTACGCGGGCCGGCGCGGGCACGATCATGGAGGTGGTGCCCGAAAACGCGGCCCTTTATGTGCGGGCCTCGCGGGGCATGCGCACGCAAAGCACCGCCGATGCCCAGTTGCCCTGGGGCAGCCGCGCGGTGGGGCCGGCGGCCCAGTTGCGCGCGCCCCAGGTGCTGCCCGACCTGGCGCCGCCCGGCGGCCCGCCCCTGATCGCGACGGCCGCCGCCGAGAGCTTTACGACCTATATGGGACTGCCCGTCCGCGCCGATGGAAAGGATACGTTGCTCGGTCTGTTGAACCTGTACTGGCGGTCGCCCCCGGCGGATCTGTCGCCGGAACGCCAGGCCCTGCTGGAGAACCTGACCCGCGCCATTGCCGCCGTGCTGGAGCGCCGGGGCCTGGCTGCGCGCATCGCCACGTGCGACCGGGTTATCGACCAGTTTCATGCCCATAAGACCCGGCTGCAATCGCTCATGGGCCACCAGATGCGCACGCCGATCACCTCGATTGCCGGGTTTGCCCAGTTGATGCTGCGGCGCTCGCCCGACCCCGCCGGCCCGTTCGCGCGCTACGCCGACACCATCCTGACCGAGGCGCGGCGCCTGACGTATGTGGTCGATAACGTGCTCGAACTCTCGCGGCTCGAAGATTCGCTGGTGGCGATGGAGTTGCGGGCGTTCGATCTGCGCGCGCTGCTGGAGGAGATCCGTGGCGACGCGCTGCTGCAAGGCGTGACCGGCTTGGGCGGCGTGACCTGGGCGCTGCCCGGCAGTCTGCCCATCGTCCTGGGCGACCCGTTGCGGCTCAAGCAGGCCCTGATCGCGCTGGTCCGGCGCGCGCACACCCGTGCCCCCGCCGGGGCCGGGCCGATCCACATCACGGCGAGCGTGGTGGCCCACGAACGCCCCCCCGCTGTCGAGCTGACCCTGGGCACGCCCGTCACAGGCACCACCGTGACGACCGGCGACGACTTGATGGCCCTCATCGACCTGCGTAGCGCCGTGGACAGCCAGGAGGCTCAGGAGGATGAGCTGGCCCTGTACTCAGCCATGCAACTGGTGGACGCCATGGGCGCCCGCCTGCGGATCGAACTGGCGCCCACCGGCGACGCCTGTTACGTGGTCACGCTGCCGGTGGTCGAGGAAAAATAGCGCGTTCCCGGTGCAGGCCGGTCGTGCCGACCCTGGGCGCGCGGCCTGGCCGCCGGCACCCGGCGAATGGACAGGGCGGAGGGGAGATCCTTATGAGCAAAATTCTGGTCGTCGACGACGAGCCGACAATTGTCGAACTGATCGAAGAGAGCCTGCGCATGGACGGGTTCGAGACGGCCCGCGCCTATTCCGGCGAGGAAGCGCTGGAGGCGCTGGGCAAGGACCCGCCCGACCTGGTGCTGCTCGACCTGATGCTGCCCGGCATGGACGGCTACGAGGTCTGCCGCCAGATGCAGAAAGACGTGCGCCTGAGCCAGATCCCGGTGATCATGCTCACCGCCAAGAGCGCCGTGGCCGACCGCGTGGCCGGCTACCAGAAGGGCGCCGACGACTACATCACCAAGCCGTTCGACGCCGAGGAGTTGCTGGTGCGCGTGCGCGCCCAACTCCATCACCTGTACCACGAGAACACGAACGAACTGACCGGCCTGCCGGGCAGCGCCGCCGTGGAAAACGCCATCGACCGCCGCACCGCCAACCCCGACGAGCCCTGGTCGATCATCTACGTCGATATCGAGAACTTCACCGTCTATAACGAGGTGTATAGCTATCTCGAAGGCGACGAGATGATCAAGATGGCCGCCCAGGTGATCAAGGACGCCGTGGCCCAGC
>CBJNAR010000250.1:0-5916 GCA_966434075.1 uncultured bacterium | reverse complement strand
GTAGCCGAAGCCCAGCACCGGCACCCCCGCCGTCGCGGCGAAAATCAGCGCGTGCAGCCGCATCGCCACCACCAGGTCCATTGTGCCGAGCAGCGCGCGCGCCTGCGCCGGAGTCAGCGGCGCGTCGAGCAGCACGGCGGCGTCGGGGTGGCGCATCTGCGCGAGGATCGTCACCGCGACGGCATCATCGCGGCCCGGCCAGAAGGGCACGAACAGCACCCGCGCGCCGTGCTGCTCGACCAGGTGATCGGCGGCGCAGGCCAGCAGCGCGTAGAAGGCCGCCGCGCGTCGGGCATGCGTCGCGCGGTCGCCGCCGCCCAGGCCCAGCCGCTTCTGCAAGGCCACCGGCAAGAGATAGCCCGGCCCGGCCCCGCGTGGGTTGTTGGGCAGGTCGCGCACGCAGAAAGCCACGCACGGGCGGGCCGCCACACCGGCATCCGGCGGCAACAGCCCGGCGATCTCGGCCAGGGGCGCGGGCCGGATGGTCACGGCGGGGTCGGCGCTGACGCGCAGGGCGCGGGCCGGGACCCCGGCGCGGCGCAACAGGCGGCGCGAGTTCTCGTCGCGCAGACCCACGGCGCCGGGCGCGGCCAGCCGCACCAGCAGCCGCGCCTGCGCCCGCCCCAGCGGCGTCACCAGCGGCTCCACGCCCACACCCCACCATTGCAGCGGGCGCCGCAGGCCCGCGGCCACCAGGGCAAAGAGCGTGAACAGCGGCAGGTTGTAGATGCTCGTCTGGTCCTGGATCAGGCCGCCCCCGCCGAGGATGAGCGCCGCGCTGCCGCGCAAGGCGCGCAGCGTGGCCGGAGCGAAGGGGTTGCGCGGCAGGGCGCGCAGCCCGCCGGGATAGCCGCCGTGCTGGGTCAGGGTGCGCGCGGGGTGGACGGAGAAGGCGACCACGCGCGGCGGCTGGGGCAGCCGCGCGCAGGCGGCCAGGATAGCGGCCAGTTCGGCTTCATCCCCCAGGTTGGGGCTACCGTACCAGCCGAGAATCGCCAGTTGCTTCAAAAGCGGGCTCGGCGCCCCCGGCGCAGTTCGCCACGGGCCAGGGCCGCCTGCACCACGTCGCGGAACAGGTCGTTGTAGCGCCGGGCGATGATGTCCCAGCTATAGTGCGCGCGCACGAACTCGCGCGCCTGGCGCCCGTGCGCGGCCCGGTAAGCGTCGTCTTCCAGCAGCCGCACGATGGCGTCCACAAAGCCCTGCGTATCATCGGGGTCCACCAGGATGCCGTTCTTGCCCGACACGACGGCTTCCGGGATGCCGTCGAGCCGCGAGGCCACCACGTAGCGCTCGGCGGCGCCCGCTTCCAGCGCCACCAGTCCGAAGCCCTCGATATCGTTGGGCACGGGCACGTTGGGCATCACGAACAGGTCGGCCAGGTGATAGGTCGCCTTCAGCGTGGCGTCGTCCACCTGTCCCAGCACCACCACGTGATCGTCCAGGTGCAGGCTGGCGATGCGCGTCTCTATCACCTCGTGCAACGGCCCCTCGCCGACGATCAGGTAACAGGTATCGGGGCAGCGCGCCAGCACCCGCGGCAAGATGGAGTCGAGGAAGTGGACCACGCCCTTGCGCTCGATCAAGCGGCCCACCGTCAACAGCGCCTTGCGCCCGCGCAGCCGCGACCCCACCCGCGCTTCGACGGCGGCCACGCCCTCTTCCGAGAAGTTGCAGGCGAATTCGCTCATGTTGACGCCGTTGGGGATCACCTCGCACAACGCGGCGGGAATGCCCCGGCGCAAACACTGGTCGCGTGTGTAGCCGCTGACGCAGATCAGCTTGTCCATATGCACCAGGCAGCGCGGCACCAGCCATTGGTAGAAGCCGTTGTCGAAGGTGATATCGAGGCCGTGGACGGTGACGACCACCGGCACGCGAAACAGCGTCTTGAGCAGCAAGCCCAGCGGCGCCAGCAACGCGTCGCTCAGGTGGATGATCTGGATGCGCCGATTAAAGGGGATGATGACCAGCGCCCGCAGCAGGGCATAGAGCAGAAAAAACGGCAGAAAAATGGTGGAACGGCCCCACGAGATCGTGGTGGTCGGCGCCAGTTTGCTCATCTCCACGGTGAGACTCTGGCTGAGTTTTTGCATGCCCCCGATAGAAGGCGGGTGTTTGCGTGTGATAAATAAGATCATGCTGGCCCGGTATCTCGGTCCTCCCGCGTGGCGGCGGGCGACGGCGCCGTGGCGGCGAGCACTTCCTGGTAAAAGCGTTCCTGTTGCGCCGCCAGGCGGTCCCAGGTAAAGGCGGCAGCCCAGGCCTGGCCCCGCGCGCCCAGCGTATGGCGTAGCCCGGCATCGCCGGCCAGCGCGACCATCGCCTCGGCGAACGCGGCGGGGTCGTCCGGCGGGACCAACCGGCCGTGCGCCGTGGCGGGCGCCGCATCACGCACCCCGGTCACGTCCGTGCCGAGCACCGGGCGCCCGCACACCGCCGCTTCCAGGGCCGTGATCGGCCAGGCTTCGTAGCGCGACGGCATCGCCAGGAACAGGCAGCGCCGCAGCGCGGCCACCGCGTCCGCTCCTTCAAGCTTGCCCCGCCAGACCACCAGCGGCCCGCTGGGCGCCTCGGCGGGCACGGTATCCATGTCCGCGTCAAGCACCGGCAGGTGCTGCTCGGCGGCCCAGGCGCGCACCTGCTGCACCGCGTCCGGTGTACCGGTGCCGGCGAGTTCCAGCCGCACCCCCGGCATCCGTGGCGCGGCCAGCGCATACGCCTGCAACAGCGTGTCCAGGCCCTTCTGGTACGGATCGATGCGGCCCAGAAACAAAATCACCGGCGCTTCCGGCGGCGCGGGCGTCCCGGCCACGGCGGCAAAGGCCGGGCCGGCGCTGTTCGGGATCACCGCGATCCGCCCGCCCCGGCCCGGTCGCCACCAGCCCCGCATCTCATCGGCGATGCCCTGCGACACCGTCACCACGTTGGAAAACCGGCGCAGCAGGGGCCGCTCCAGCAGGCGCGGCAGTAAGCCGCGCGGCCCCCGGCCATACTTGCGCACGGCATGGGCGCCGGACAGGTTCTGCACACTGGCAACCACGGCCGCGCCGCGGCGGGCGCGCCACGGCGCGAAGACAGGGCTATAGGGCGAAAAATCTTCGATCACTATATCATAGCCCAGATCTTTCAGCAAGGCACCCGCGCCCCAGGCATAGCGCAGCCGGCTGCTCAGGTAGCTGCGCGGCGGCCCGCCCCACCCCCGCGCGCCCACCCGCAGATACAGCACGCCGTCGCGCGGCGCCGAGGGTGGCGCGTCCGGATAGGCTCCGCAGAGCACGATCACCTGGTGGCCGCGCGCGGCCAGCCGGCGGTTGATCTCCAGCGTGCGCACGGCGCCCCCGCCGCCCAGCCAGGGATTGCCGATATCGTCGTAAATCAGGTGCAAAATACGCATGCGGCGGCGGGACTCAGGACTGCCGGGGGGGCTTGATGCTCCACGCGATGGCGGCCCACGCCGACTCGCCGAAGATCGAGCCGAGCCGCGACAGCAGCACGGCGCCGAGCGCGACCGCCGGGTTGAGGTGCAGCAGGTTGACCAGGAAGCCGATCAGCAAGCCCTCGCGCACACCCCAGCCGTTCGGCACGATCAGCGTCAGGAAGCCGATCACCCAGGCCGCCGTATACAGCCCGGTGATCGCCGGCCATTCGCTCCAGGGCAGTTGCGGGTAGAGTGCGGCAGTCCAGAAGAAAGAGATGAAGCCGTAGGCCACCCAGCTTAAGATGAACGGCGGCAACAGCAGCAGCAACTGCCGGCCCGTGATGGTGATCGTGACCGGCTGGCGGCCCAGCAGTTGCAGCCCGCGGTTCATCAGCGCGAACCAGGGTCGCGGATAGGCCAGGAAGACCAGCAACCCCGCCAGCACGAGAGCCAGCGGCCACCACGGCGTGTCGGGCCGCGCCGTCAGCGCCAGCGCCCCCACCGTGATCGAGGCCACCGTCACCAGCGCCGTTTCCAGCGCGATGCTCACCGAGGTGATCATCTTCGGCACGCCCGCCTGCTCGGCCAGCAGCACGCGGCCCACGGCATACCACATCGAGCCGGGCATGTACTTGGCGAGGCCGGAATAGAAATAGACGCGGATCGCCGTGGCCCAGGGCAGCGGGTAGCCCATGAAGCGCAGGATCATGCGCCAGCCCAGGCAGATGATCGGCCCGCGCACCAGCAAGACCAGCAGGGCCGCCAGCACGTAGCCGATCTCCAGATGCCAGGGGTACGCCTGGATGTCGGGCCACTCCAGCCAGACCGCGCGGGCCAGGAAGAAGAAGACCACGCCGATCACGGCGATCTGGAGCACCCGGCGCAGCCGCTTGTTGCCCAGCAGCGCGCGCGCCCGCTGCATCCAGGCCGGGCCCGACGGCGGGGCAGCCTCCGCGGACGCCGTCGCCGGGGCGGCCGGTATCACGCTATTGTGCTCCATCGGGTCTCCGATCCACGCTGCCAGGCTCCACGAAATAAGCGTTGCAAAATAAGGATGCGCCGCAGGCCACTTCTGCAGGCGCCCTGGTATGCTACCCAATCCCCGGCTATTTGTCAACCCGGCGGCGGCGCGTCCTCGCGCATCTGCGGGGCGTTGGGCGCGGGGGCGGGCGGCGCCCCCGTGACGGCATCGGGCTCGGCGGCTGCTTCCAGCCCGGCCAGCCGGGCGTCGATGTCCGTCACCAGTTCCCGCCCCGACTCGTCGCTGATCGCGCCTTCGGTGAGCAGGGTGCGGATGGTGCTGCGCTCCACCGTGAGCAAATGGCGGCGCGCCGAGCGCAACTGTTGCTCGCGCAGGTCCTGGTCGCTGATCTGGAAACTCTCCAGGCGCGCCAGCAGCGCCGCTTCGCGCGCTTCATACTCGGCGCGCAGATCCGCGGCGATCAGCGGCGTGACGATGCCGCCGCGCACCTCGCGGTCGAGCGTGTTTTGCGCTGTGCGCACCACGCGGAGGGCGGCGCGCGTGCGCTCATATTCTTCCCGTTGCTGGTCGGTGCCCACCAGACCGAGCCGTTCGAGCAGCGGGCGCAAGGTCAACCCCTGCACCAGCAGCGTGAAGATGATGACCCCAAAGGTCATTACCAGAATATCCTGGCGCTCGCGGAACGGTTCGCTCGACGGCCCGACGACATACGGCAGCGACAGGGCCATCGCCAGCGACAGCGAGCCGCGCAGGCCGCCCCACACCAGCAGCACCTGCCAGTTCCAGGCCAGCGGGCGGTCGATGCGCAAGATCCGCAACACCCAGCTCACCGCCACCACGGCCACCGCCCGCGACAACACCACGGCGGCGATCGCCACGACGACATGCCAGAGGTCGAACAGGCGCGCCAGGTGGACTTGCAGGCCGACAAACAGGAAGATCAGCGAGTTCGTCAAGAAGCCGAAAAACTCCCAGGACAGGCCCACCGCGATGCGCGAGGTGGGGGAGAAGCTCGTGGTTTGCGCGTAGTTGCCCACCACCAGCCCCGCCACGACCACCGCGATCACGCCGGACACATGCAACTGCTCGGCCAGGAAGTACGTCCCGTAGGCCAGGATCACCGTCATCACCGTCTCGACCAGGTAGTCGTCGAACTGCGTCATGAGGCGGGCGACGATATAGCCCGTCGCCAGGCCGACCAGCAAGCCCCCGGCGATCACCAGGAAGAACTGGGCGACACTGCTCGCCGGGTCCAGCGCACCCGCGGCCAGAATCCCGACCAGCACGCGGAAGAGCACCAGCGAGGTGCCGTCATTAAACAGGCTCTCGCCTTCGATGATCGTCCGCAGGCGCGAAGGCGCGCCCAGTTGCTTGAACGTGGCCACGACCGACACCGGGTCCGTAGCCGCGACGATGGCGCCGAACAGCAGCGCGACCAGCCAGTCAAAGCCGGCGGCGTAGTGCATCAGGACGGCGACCACGCCCGCCGTGAGCAGCACGCCCGGAATGGCCA
>CBJNAR010000249.1:0-5922 GCA_966434075.1 uncultured bacterium | reverse complement strand
GCGCTGCATGAAGAAGTTGAGCGGCAGGTCGCGGTGGATCGAATCGGCGGTGCTCAACACGCCGGTATTCGGGTAGTTGTTGTCGATCTGCACGGCCCCTTTGCTGCCGAAGACCTCGGCCCGCTGGTCGTAGCCGTAGACGGCCTGGCGGCTGTTGTCGATGGTGCCGATCACACCGTTGGCGAAGCGCAGCAGCGTGACGTGCGTGTCGATGTCGCCCGCCGCGCCGATGGCCGGATCGACCATCACGGCGCCCTGCACGTATACCTCCTCGATCTCGCTGCCGATCAGGAAGCGCGCCATGTCCCAGTCGTGGATGGTCATGTCGAGGAAGATACCGCCGGACACGCGGACGTAGGCAATCGGCGGCGGGGCCGGGTCGCGGCTGATAATGTGCAGGATCTGCGGCGTGCCGATCTCGCCCGTGGTGACGGCCTGGCGCACGCGCGCATAGTTGGCGTCGAAGCGGCGATTGAAGCCGAGTTGCAGCTTGACCCCGGCCCGCTCGACGGCGGCGAGAGCCGCGTCGGTATCCGGCAGGTTCAGCGCGACCGGCTTTTCGCAGAAGATATGCTTGCCGGCCTGGGCGGCGGCGATTATGATCTCGGCGTGGGTATCGGTGGGCGTGCAGATCAACACGGCGTCGATCTCCGGATCGGCCAGGATCTCCTGGTAATCGGCGGCGACGCGGGGCACCCGCAGCTTCTCGGCTACCGCCTGCGCCGCATCGGGCAGGGGATCGCTGACGGCGGCGAGTTGCGCGCCGTGCACGCGGTAGGCGATCGTGGCGGCATGGACCTGGCCGATGCGCCCGGCCCCGATCAAGCCTACCTGTAACAGCTTACTCAACGTTGGCTCCTTCGATTCATATTCCTGGTGTGAGTCAGGCCCCAGAACCGCGACCGGTGGCGCTCAGGGTTGGGGCGGGGTGGACGCTTCCTCCTGCGCGACATGCAACTGCTCGGCTTCGACTTCAAACTCGTGCGCCACCTCGGCCAGCTTGGACCCGGCGGCGGCATCGGTGTGCGCGAACTCGGCCAGTTCGTGCGTCAGCACCTCCAGTTCCTCGCCGCCCGCCATCATGCCCACCACTTCCTCGCGGCTGACGCCGGCCTTGGCGAAGGTGCCGTAGCTGCGCCCGCGGTTGAGCAGGGTGAAGCGGTCGCCGATGGGGTAGGCGTGGTGGACGTTGTGGGTGATGAAGATGACGCCCAGCCCGCGGGCGCGCGCCTGGGCGATGTAGCGCAGGACGATGCCCGCTTCCTTCACCCCCAGTGCGGCGGTCGGCTCGTCCAGGATCAGCACTTTGGCCCCGAAGTAGACCGCGCGGGCGATGGCGACCGACTGCCGCTCACCGCCCGACAGCGTACCAACCGGCTGGGTCGTGTCGCGGATCTGGATGCCCATTTTCGCCATCTCTTCGCGCGTCACTCGGTCGGCGTGTTCGACGTTGAAGCGGCGGAACGGTCCCCAGCCCACCTGCGGCTCGGCGCCCAGGAAGAAGTTGCGCGAGATGCCCATCAGCGGGATCATCGCCAGGTCCTGGTAGACGGTGGCGATGCCCGCGTTGAGCGCGTCGCGCGGCGAGGCGAAATGGACCTCCTGGCCCTCCACGAGGTAGCGGCCCTCGGTCGGGCGATGGACGCCGGAGAGGATCTTGATCAACGTGGACTTGCCCGCGCCGTTATCACCCAGCAGGCACATGACCTCGCCGGCGTTGACGGTCATCGAGATGTCGTAGAGCGCGACCACGCTGCCGAACAGCTTCGAGACGTGCTGGACTTCGAGCAGCGGTGTGGGGGTGGTGGGCGTCGTCATCGGCGGGTCTCCATTGCGCGGCTGCGCACATAGCGGTTCAGCACCACGGCAATCAGGAGCATACCGCCCAGAAAGACCTGGTACCAGTCGGCATCGATGCCCATGAAGACGATGCCCTGGCGCACCATGCCGAAGATCAGCGCCCCGAAGACGGCGCCGATGGCCGAGCCGTAACCGCCGGTGAGCAGCGTCCCGCCGACGACGACGGCGATGATGGTCAGGAACTCGCTGCCCTGGCCGCGCAATACATCCGAGCCGGTGAAGCGCAACGCCTGCATCACGGCGATCAGCCAGCCGGCGACCGCGGTGAGCATGAACAGGATGATCTTGACCCGCGCCACCGGCACGCCGACGTTGCGCGCCGCCTGCGCGTCGCCGCCGGCCCCGAAGATCCAGTTGCCGAAGGAGGTGCGCAGCAGCAGCCAGGTCGCCAGCGCCGCGAGCAGCAGCCACCAGACGATCGTGATCGTGAAGCCCGTCCCGCCAATCGGGATGTCGCTGGCGAAGATTGCCTGCGCCGAGTCGTAGCCCGCTACCTCGTGCAAGCCGCCCACCTGCGTGCGCCCGGTGAGCAGGCGCGTGATGCCGATGGTCACGCCGCGCAGGATGAACATCGAGGCCAGCGTGACGATGAACGAGGGCAGCAGCGTGCGCAGCACCAGGTAGCCGTTCAAGAAGCCGACGACCAGCGCGAACACCAGGGCCACGCCGATGGCCGCCCAGATGTTCCAGCCGTACTGGGCCGGCAGAATCGCCACGATCATGCCGCAGCCGCCGATGATCGACCCGATGGAGAGGTCGAATTCGCCGCCGATCATCAGCAGGGCCACGGCGATCGACAGGATGCCCAGGTCGGCCGATACGCTGAGGTAGGTCGCCGTACCGCTCAAGCTCAGAAAGCCCCGCTGCCCGGCGACGACGGCGAAGAAGATCCAGACGGCGATGGACCCGGCGACCGCGCCCATCTCCGGACGAACCAACAGGCGACGCAGCGGATTGACGCGCAGCAGCCGGTCATCTCCGGCTGTCTCGCGCTGGCCGATTGCGTTTTGGGTCGTACCCATATGCACCCCCGCTCTTGCGCTGAATTGGCCGCGCAACATCCGCGACCTGCCGGGGGCCGATCCGCGGATCGGCCCCCGGCGGCGCCGGCTAGCGCGTGCCGGCTTTCGACAGGTCGATCACGCGGGCGGCGTTGTCCTTGGTCACGAAGCCCGGCCCCGTCATCAAGATGTCGTTGGCGATGGTGTTCAGGTTCGTCTTGTAGAGCGTCAGCAGCACGATGGGCAGGTAGCCTTGCAGATATTGCTGCTGGTCGATGGCGAACAGCATATCACCGCTGTTGATCGCCTGCAACACGTCGGGCGAGAGGTCGAAGGTGGCGAGCTTGATCTTGCTCAGCATGTTGCCCGCTTTGAGGGCGGCCAGGGCCGGCGTGGCCCCCGTCGGGCCGAGGGTCAGGATGCCGTCCACGTCGGGCTTGGATTGCAGGGCGGCCTGGATGCGCTGCTGCGACTCGGTGGGGTTCGCCAGGTCCACCGCCAGCACTTCGACCTTGGCACCGGCCTTGGTCATGGCATCGGTGAAGCCCTTGCAGCGGGCGTCGAGACCCGCGTTGCCCACTTCCTGGTTCACGCACAGGGCATACTTGACTCCCGCCGCGGCCATCTTCTCGCCGCCGCCCAGCCCGGCTTCATATTCGGTCTGGCCGACGTGTACCAGCACGCCCAATTGCTTGGCGACATCGCTGCCGGAGTTGATCGAGATCACCGGGATGCCGGCGGCGACGGCCTTCTTGATCGAGGGGCTGAGGGCGTTCGCGTCGGGGATCGAGACCACCAACCCATCGGGCTTGGTGGCGACCGCGGCGTCGATCAGTTGGGACATGGCGACCATGTCGAACTTGTCGGGCGCCTGGTAGGTGACAGTCACGCCCATGTCTTTCCCGGCCTGATCCACGCCTTTCTTCACCACCGACCAGAAGGGGTCGGATGCCTGGCCGTGCGTCACCACGGCGATATGGATGGCGGAGCGTTCGCCGCTCTGGGCCGGGGCCGATCCCTGCCCCCCGGCGGGCGCGCTGCTAACGGGGGTGGCGGTCGGCGCGGTCTCGTTGCCGCAGCCGGCCAGCACGAGCATGGCAACCGTGAGACAAGCAATCGCGTGGAATATGCGTTTCATGGTCTCCTCCTTTGGGGGCTGTTGCTCTGGTGCGTCTAGCCGAGTCCGTTACCTCGTCAAGGGCCGCTCGTGATAGGCATCCTCCTCCTTTCCTAGAAATACTCGCGCTCGCGGGCGCGCAGCGCTTCCCACTCCTTGCGGGCAGCCTGGACGGTGGGTAGGTCGCTCACTTCGGCCACCGCCACGTCCCACCAGCTTTCGTAGCCGGGCACGCCGACGTAGCGGTCGTTGCGGATATAGATCACCGTGGTGCGGTCGGTCTGCTGGGCGGCGCCGAGGGCGGCGGTGAAGTCGTCATAAGTCGTGCAGGTGATCACCTGGGCGCCGAGGCTGCGCGCGTTGGCGGCCAGATCCACGGGCAGGGTTTGCACATCCGTGGCCTCGTCGCCGGGCAAGACGCCGTTCTGCGGGTAGACATAACGTGTGCCGAAGCCCTGCTGGCCGAGCGACCGGCTGAGCGAGCCGATGCTCTTGAAGCCGGCGTTGTCCAACAGCACGATGATCAGCTTGTAGCCTTCTTGCACCGAGGTGACGATCTCGCTGTTCATCATCAGGTACGAGCCGTCGCCCACCATGACGTACACATCGCGGTCGGGGGCGGCCATCTTGATGCCCAGACCCCCAGCGATCTCGTAGCCCATGCAGCTATAGCCGTATTCCAGGTGGTAGTTCTTGGGGTGCCGGGCCCGCCAGAGTTTGTGCAGGTCGCCCGGCAGGCTGCCCGCCGCGCAGACCATGATCGCATCGGGGCTGCTCAGTTCGTTCACCGCGCCGATCAGCTCGCCCTGGCTGGGCAGCGGCGTGTTGCGGAGGGCGTAGATGCGGTCGACTTCGTGTTCCCACTCGTCGTGCAGCGCGCGGGCTGCCGCTTCGTACTCCGCCGCGACATGGTAGCCGGCCAGTTCGGCGGCCAGTTCCTCCAGCGTGACCTGGGCATCGCCCACCAGCGCCAGCGCCAGGTGCTTGGCCGCGTCGAACTCAGCGACGTTGATGTTGACGAAGCGCACGCCGGGGTCCTGGAAGGCGGTCTTGGATGCCGTGGTGAAATCGCTGTAGCGCGTGCCGATGCCGATGACCAGATCGGCGCCGTGCGCGAGGCGGTTGGCGGCGAGAGTGCCGGTCACGCCGACGGCGCCCATGTTCAGCGGGTGGTCGTAGGGCAGGCTGCCCTTGCCGGCCATCGTCTCGCCGGACGGGATGCCGGTAGCTTCGATAAACCGGCGCAACGCCTCGGTGGCCTCCGAATAGATCACCCCGCCGCCCGCTACGATCAGCGGGCGCGCGCTCTGCCGGATCCACGCCGCGGCTTCCCGCAGTGCCGCCCTGTCAGGCCGGTTGCGCGGGATGTGCCAGATCCGCTTGCGGAAGAACGCCGCCGGGTAGGGGTACGCCTCGGTCTGCACATCCTGCGGCAGGGCCAGCGTGACCGCGCCCGTTGCTGCCGGGCTGGTCAGCACACGCATGGCTTCCGGCAGGGCGGTCAGCAACTGGTCGGGCCGGTTGATGCGGTCCCAATAGCGGCTCACCGGCTTGAAGCAATCGTTGGCCGAGGCGTCCTGGCTGTGTTCCCACTCGATCTGCTGGAGCACCGGGGCGACGTTGCGCCGGGCAAAGATGTCGCCCGGCAGCAGCAGCACCGGCAGGCGGTTGACCGTGGCCGTGGCCGCGCCGGTGATCATATTGGTCGCGCCCGGCCCGATCGACGTGGTGCAGGCCAGGGTTTGCAGCCGGTTCCTTGTCTTGGCGTAGGCCACGGCGGCATGGACCATGGCCTGCTCGTTGCGGGCCTGGTAGTAGCGAAAGTCGGGCATCTGTTGCAGCGCTTGGCCCACGCCGGCCACGTTGCCGTGCCCGAATATGCCGAAGCATCCGGCGAAGAAGGGCTGCTCCTGGCCGTCGCGCTCGCTGTATTGGTTCTTCAGG
>CBJNAR010000248.1:0-5946 GCA_966434075.1 uncultured bacterium | reverse complement strand
ACACGGTTCATCGGGCGTGGTGCCGCAGGTATACCCGCTGATGAGATCCCGGCTGCCGATGCACTCGATGTACGAATAGAACGGGTTGGCCGGCGGCACATCTTCGAAATGCCCGGCGTGGGGCGTCGGCGTGGGCAGCGGCGTATTGGTCGGGGTGGGCGTGTCCGGTATCTGCACCAGCGTCACGTCGTCAAAGTAGACTGTGATGGACGTGGTGGACACCGGGACGGCGCCCAGGCGGATCTCGGCGTACCCGGCATTGGGCGGCGCGACGGCCGTGCCCGAGCTTTGTATCCAGGTGCCCGACGCGGTGGTCACCGGGTGGCTGCGCTGGGAGTCGATTTGCACGCCGCCGTCGCAGTTGGCCGCGGGGTACCAGGCCACGCGCATATAGGCGCTGTCGAGTTGTGTGCCCTGGGGCACAAAGATCCAGGCCCACCAGCTATAGGTGGCATTGGGCTGCACGGGGATGCGCAGGCCCACCGGGTCGCAATTGCCCCCGCCGGCCACGCCGCTGGCAACCCCGGCCTGCGCGTTGGTGATCACCTGCAGGGCGTGAGTGCCGGTATGCACCGGGCTGGTGACGATGACCCCCGCGCCCGGATCGCTCGCCGGATAGGGCACGGTCCAGGGACTCAGATGGCCGGTCTCAAAATCCCCGTTCACCACCAGGTTGCCGGCAAGGGGTGACCCGCTGCTGGGCCCCGGCGGATGGGCTTTGGCCGGGGCGCCCAGGATAGCCGTCAGTCCCAGTAGCAGCAGCAATGGGGGCACGAGCCGCAACACAATCGATGCAGGGCGCATGGTGATTTCCTCCTGGTAACGATGAGCGAAATCCGAGGTCTCGCGTGACGGGCGATCCGGACACCTGGGAACCCTTAGAAGCGCATCCCCCCGGCTTGTCGTTCTGAGTGGAGCGCGGTCTCTCGATGGGGAGACGAGACTCTGCGCTGCGCCCAGAGTGACAAGCCTGTAGCTCGTCTTCGACGGTCATGGCGCTATTGTAGCAGGTTTGCCAGCCTGCCGTTGCGAGTCTGAACCGTTACGGGGCCGGCCCGCGCGGCGCTCAGAGTGACAGGCCACGGTGCCGGCCTGCTCAGAAGCGCATGGACATTGATCCCGTATTCTTCCGGCGCCAGCGGCGCCATACCAGGACCGCGATGCTGCCGATCAGCAACGCGGCCAGCCCGACCAGCGGCAGCAGGGTGTCGATGCGCGGCTGGATGTCGCCCGGCGCGCTGGAGTCGAGGTTCTCGACGTTGGGCGCCACCGTCGTGCGGATATCGCGCAAGACATCCAGGTAGCGCCGGCCAAATTTCTGGCTTGGTTCGACGTAGGAGTTCTCGCTGAATTCGTTCCAACTGATCAGCCCGACGGCATCGGGCGAGGCCGCGAAGGCCGTCGCCAGTTGCAGCCGCAGGGTCGCGCCGTCCTTGCGGTCCACCGCGCGGGTGCCGCCCACGAGCCGGGCGTCGAAGCCGGGCGCGGCGGGGGCGATCCAGAGGCCGCTGCGCGCGTGGATCGCGTTCGCCATGTCGTTGAGTTTGTCCCCGTAGTTGGGGTAGGTGTCCGGGTTCACGGAGGACCAGTAGTAGGCGTCGCCGTCGACGAGGGCGGCGATGCGCTCGTAGTCGGCCACGCTTTTCTCGGTGGCGAGGATTGTTAGCCGGTCGCGCCGGGGGCCCGTCACCTTCGCGATCTCATCCGGCGAAAACTTCCAGGTGCCCGACCAGATCGCCAGCGGCTTGCTGAAGAGGCGGAACGCCTTGTCGCCGGCGAAGTGGTCCAGGAAGTAGTCGAAATCGGCATCGACTTGGGCGACGGGCAGCGGGTTGCGGTTGAAGTCCAGCCCCTCGTAGATCATCACCAGCTTGAAGTTGGACTCGTCGGCGATCTCCATCAGTTGCTGCATGCGGCGATTGAGCGTGGGCGTGCTCTTCCAACTGACGATGAAGCCGTCGATGCCCGCCTCCCTGGCCCAATCAATGTGCTGGCGCATGACCTTGGGGTCGTCGCTGGAGTACGGCCCCAACTCCGGCAGATCGATCTTGGCGCGGTCCCACGAACTCGGGTCGAACCAGATGTAGTAGTAGGCCAGCAGGGGGATGGGGGCGCGGCTCACAGTGGGCGAGGCCGGCGGTTGGGGCTGGGCCGCGGACGGCAGCGGCAGCAGGGCGGCACCCAGCAGCCAGATCGACAACCCCCACCAGCGTAGTGCGAACGAGCGTTTCGAGAGCATGATGCTTTCCTCAGGTAGTAATGGCAATGTAGGGGCGGACGGCGGGTCCGCCCTGCCGCGGCGCGGGCATACGAACGGTGGATCATCCGCCACTGCTAGGGGATCCAGCCGCGGGCTTGTAAGACCTGGACTCCCAGCAGGCCGAGGCTGACGCGGAACGGCGCGGGGAGTTCGGGATGATATTCCAACCGGTTGCGCTCAAAGTACTGCACCCGGTAAGGCTTCCCGTCGGTCGGGCTCGTCTCCTGGAAGGCTTCGCTGATCGGGTAGCCGTAGACCGGCAGGCCGCCGTGCTCGGTCCAGAACGCAGCGAATTGCGGCGCCAGGTTATGGCCCGTCTGCGGGAAAAAGCGCGTACCGGGCAGAGCGTTGGCCTGGAGCACAAAGGCCGGGCCGGTCGCCCGGTCCGCGGTGACGGTGCGGCCCAGCAACCCCAGCAAGACCTCGTAGGGGGTGCCGGCGTTCTCCGGGTGCGCCTCGAAGCGGTTGCGCTCGAAGTATTGTACCGTATACCGCTTGCCGTCGGTGGGGCTCCTTTCCTGGAACTCCTCGGTTAGCGGGTAGCCGAACTGGGCCAGGCCGCCATGCTGTTCCCAGTAGGTGCGGAACACGCCGCGTAGCGTGTGGCCCACCGCCGGGAAGTAGCGCACCGCCGGGTCCTGCGGGTCGGCGACGCGACCCGCGGGATTGGGGATCGGCGCGGGCGGCGGGTGACTCAGGATATCGGTCAACACGTCGAGATAGCGCCGGCCATACTGCCGGCTTGGTTCAATATACGAATTTTCGCTGAATTCGTTCCAGCTAATCAGGCCGAGGATGTCGGGCGAGGATTGCATCGCCGCGGTGATCTCGGTGCGCAGGGTCTGCCCATCCTTGCGGTCGACGGTCTGGGTACCGCCGACCAGGCGAGCGTCGAAGCCCGGCGCGGCGGGCGCCACCCAGAGGCCGTTGTTGGCGTGGATCGCGGCGGACATGGCGTTGAGTTTAGTCTGGTAGCCCGTGTTCGTGCCGGCCTCCACGGACGACCAGTAGTACATGTCGCCGTCCACCAGATCGGCCAGCCGCTGATAGTCGGCGACGCCCTTCTCGGAGGCCAGAATCGTCAGCCGGTCGCGCCGGGTGTTTGTGACCTGGGCGACCTCGGCGGGCGAGAACTCCCAGGTGCCGGACCAGATCATCAGCGGCCTGGGAAACATGTCGAACGCCTTATCGCCGGCGAAGTGGTCCAGGAAGTAGTCGAAGTCGGCGGCCACCTGGGCCACGGGCAGCGGGTCGCGGTTGAAGTCCAGGCCCTCGTAAATGATCGACAACTTGAAGTCGGACTCGTCGGCGATCTGGATCAGTTGTTGCAGGCGGCGGTTGAGCGTGGGCGTGCTCTTCCAACTGACGATAAAGCCGTCGATGCCGGCGGCCCTGGCCCAGGCGACATGCTGGCGCATCACGGCGGGGTCGTCGCTGGAGTAGGGACCGAGCGCGGGCAGGTCGATCTTGGCGCGGTCCCACGAACTCGGGTCGAACCAGATGTAGTAGTGGGCCAGCACGGGCACGCTCCAGTGGTTAAGCGGAGCGGCGGGGGCCGGGCGCGGGGGGCCGGCGGCGACCAGCCCGGCGAGGAGCAAGAGGGCGGCGATCCCGGCGCGCAGCCGGCGCGCAGCCTGGCGAGTGGGCGACGGTACGATGGCGAGGGGTCGCTGGCGTCCCAGATTCGACATGGGGATTCTCCATTGGGAGCCACCACGGGGTATTCCGGCCGCGCCGTAGTAACAGGTGAAGGATGATCACGGATGGTGTACTTTCCGCTGCGGGCCGGCGGGGGCGCCGGGGTCCCCCTGCCGCCATGAACGGCGGTGGGGGATCCCGGCGCGGCCCGGCCCCTGGGCACGCGGGCGTGCGCCAGGCTAGTTGTTGTAGGTCACGGTAAAGCCGGGACCGGTGCTGCGCGGCGCCTGGCGCATCAACTGCGGCACTCCGGTGGCCGAGTCGACTTGCAAGGTGATGTCGGCATCGCGGTCCAGGTCATACCAGCGCAGGATGGTGCTGTTGCCGTCCTGCTCGATTTCCGGCGCCGGTTCCACCGGCACGCCGTCGGGCACGCCGTCGGACACGCCGTCGAGTACGCCGTCGAGCACGCCGTCGGCGGCCGGATCGGCGTCCTTGGCGCGGGCGCTGACGCGCCACTCGCCGTTGGGCGTGCGTTCCCACGCCCGGTCGCCGAGCAGGATGCGCTCCACGTTGCGCGAGCCGTTGACCACCTCATAGGTCATGAGTTCGGGCACCGCGTAGCGCGACGTGGTATTCACCGGCGTGTGGTCGTCCACAGCGACCGGCGCCGTGGCGGCCAGGAGAGCGCGCTCCTGTTCGGGCAGCCGCACCGTCCGGTGGGCCGGGGCCACGCCCAGTTTTTCCCAGCCGAAGCGGCGCCGCACTTTGGCGACCACCTGGAAGCGCCCGACGAGCAGCAACCCCAGCGCGATCAGCCCCAGCACGCCCAGCGCCACGCCGATGTCGAGGTAACTGAGCACCAGCAAGCGCGCTTCCTGGTCCTGCGAGAGGGCGATGGGCGTGGCGGGCGAGATACCCGGCACGTTGGTCACGCTGACCTGATAGGGGCCGCGCGGCAGCCCATCGAGAGTGGCCTCGGCGTTCGTCCCCAACGAGACGGTCTGCACGTGCTTGTCGGGGTATTCGAGCCGGATCGTCTTGCCCATCGGGAAGTCGAACAGCGCGTCGCGGGCGACGAAGTGGACGGCATAGAAGCGCAGGGTGATCGGCCAGGAGGTGGCCGTGCCCGGCGTGAAGCGCTGCTCGGACTGGTTCACGACATTGGATCCGCCGACGATAGCTTCTTCGAGGGCGTACTGCACCTTGCGTTCCTGCAGGCCGACCGCCGTGCGGGTCACGCCGCTGCCGAGCAGCCAGCGCGAAGTCGATTGGCCGGTGAACGTGTCCTTGCCGTTGCTGCTCTTGAGCGAGATCGAGGTCACGCGCGCCGGGTCCACCGTGCGCCCGCCGAGGTCGGCGAACGTGAGGTTGACCAGGTAGCTGACGTTGAACCCGATCTGGTAGCGGTCGCGGGCCGGCACGATGAGATCGCGCTCAGAGGTGAAGATATCGTCGCCCCAGCGCACGAACTCAGCGCGCAGCCCGGCCTTCGTGGCGTCCAGCGGCAGCGGCTTGAGCTTGTAGGTCCGCGGCTCCGACACCGGCATGCGGACAATGCCGTTGGCATCGCTGGTGAAGGTTTTGTCGTCAAGTTGGAACTGCATGCCCGGCACGGCCGGCACGGTCTGGATCTCGATCTCCTTGGGTTGGACGGTCGCCTGGGTCGAGCGCGACTCCGGTTCGAGGCCGGGCACGCCGGGGAACGAGGCGGTGATGGTGTAGGTGCCCGCGCTCAGCAGGCGGCGCAGCCGCCAGTTGACGGTGCCCGTCGCGTCGGTACGCGCTTCGCCGTCACGGCTGCCGTTCACCAGGAACTCGACCCGCGCGTCGGTCAGGGGCGTGCCGTCGGCGTTGCTCAGCCGCGCTTGCATCACGAAGGGATCGCCCACCGCCGCGCCCAGCGGCACCTGATCCAGCGTCAGCCGGGTGGCGGCCACGGTCAGTTGCGTCGCAGCCGTCGAGGGCAGCAGGCCCGGCAAGCCGGTGAACTGGGCCTCGATCTTGTGCGCGCCGGGGGTCAGATCGGCGCGGATGCGCCACGCGGC
>CBJNAR010000247.1:0-5948 GCA_966434075.1 uncultured bacterium | reverse complement strand
CGGGGGTCAGGTTGGGGTTGACCGACAGGATCAGCCCGACCGTCCCGGCGACCATCGGTGATGCCATCGAAGTGCCGCTCTCGCTCTCGTAGCCGGGGTGGTGGTTGGTGACGAAGGTGCTGAGGATGTTGATGCCGGGCGCGGCCACGTCCACGTAGTCGCCATAGGACGAGAAGCCGGCCACGCTGTCGCGGCGGCTGCTGGCGCTGACGGCGATCACCTCGTCGTAGCCTGCCGGGTATTCGGGCTTGCCGTCGGGCGTGTTGCCCGCCGCGGCCACGATCACCACGCCCTTGTCGTGGGCGTATTTCACGGCGTCGTGCTCGGTCTCAGTCGAGAAGTCGGCCCCGGCGCTGATGTTGATCACCCGCGCGCCGCTGTCCACGGCCCAGCGGATGCCCTGGGTGAAGTCGTAGGTGGACCCCTGGCCCTCGCCGTTGAGCACCTTCACCGGCAGGATCTTGCTCTGCCAGGAGATGCCGGCGATGCCCTTGCCGTTGTTGCCCATGGCGCTGGCGATGCCCGCGACGTGGGTGCCGTGGCCGTTGTCGTCGTAGGCGTCGTTATTGTTGGCGACGAAGTTGTGGCCGGGCAAGATGCGGCCCGCGAACTCGGGATGGTCGGTCGCCACGCCGGTGTCGAGGATGGCCACGATCAGGTTGGGGTCGCCGGTGCTGAGGTCCCAGGCCGCCTGGGCCTGGATGGCCGTCAGCCACCACTCTTCGTCGGCGTAGCGCTCGTCGTTGGGCACGAGCAGGGTGTGGACGCGGTAGTCGGGTTCGGCATAGGCGACGGCGGGGTCGGCGCGCAGGGCGCGCACGGTCGCCGCCACGTCGAGATCGGCCCCGCCCTGCACGGCCAGCACGCCCGCCGTTGCCGGGCCGGACGCGGCCAGCCCCAGGCGGCCTAGCACGGGCGCCAGCGCCGCCATCGCGATCCCGGCGCGCGGCTTCACCAGCACGCGGCCCGGCACCCAGTCGGCGGCGGTCCCGGCGACGGCGGCCCGCGCGGGCGGTGGCGCGGCATACCCGGCCACGCCCGGCCCGGCCAGCAGGCTCAGCAGTAACAAAGCGAGCGCGCCCCCGCGCGCCCAGGCGGAAGTTCGTAGCGGATGCCCGGTGTTTCGCATGGATCGTCCTTCTAACAGCGTGTGAGAGTTAACGAGGTGCCTGCCCGGCATGGCGGCAGCAATCCGGCGCCCGGTCCCGGCGGGATGGAGAGGAACCGCGTTTATTATACCAGAGGCAGTCAAGTCTGCCTATAGGCGGCGTAAACTGGGGGAATATCGGCGCTTATCGACGGGCCGTTTGGCCCGAAACGGCGGCGGTCGCCCGCCCCGTGTCGCGGCGCCATGGGGATGCCGCGGCACGAGGCCGGGACTGGCCGTGCTCCGCGGCGGGGGGCACCGGTGCGCTTCCGAACCGGCCCCCGCCCGCCGCCGAGCGGGCACCTTGCGTCTAGCGGGACACCCGCCGCCGGCCCAGCAGGGCGACGCCCGCCGTCAGGAGCAGCACCGCGATCAGGCTGATCAGCAGGCTGTCCCAGGCCAGACCGCCCCCGCCGGTGCGGGGCATGCCGGGCGCCCCGCCACCGGCGGCCGCCACCGTCAACGTCCCGTTCATGCCCTGGAAGCGGTGCGAGCCGACGTCACACCAGAAGAAATAGTCGCCCGGCTGTTCCGGCGCCGTGATGACCAGGTAGCCGTTCTGGCCGGGTTCCAGGACACCCTTCGTGCCGATGATGCCCGCCGGCAGGGCGATGAAGAAGTTGTGAGGCACCTCCCCCGGCTCGACGTTCATGAGATGCAGCGCCAGCTTCTGCCCAGGAGTCGCCGTCAGGTGATCCGGGTAGAAGTGGATGTTATGGGCATGCACCTCGACCACCGTGGCGTCGGGCGGCGCGCTGGTGGCGGGCGGCACCATCGCCGAGTCCGGGATGGCCCCGCTGGGGATTTGCGTCGGCTGGGCGGTGACCACGTTCGGCGCGCCCTGGCCGGCCTGCGGCAGCGCGAACGCGATCAGCACGTCGCCCGGCGGCGAGTTCTGCCCGGAGCGTACCTGCGTGTTGCCGCCGAAGGCCATGACGACGTACTCGCGCCCGTTCATGACATACACCGCCGATGCGCCGTTCGCCCCGCCCGCGTTGGGCTCGGTGGGCTTATAGGACCAGAGCACCGTGCCGCTCTTGGCGTCCACGGCGTCGAACTTGCCGTTGCTCTCGCCCAGGAACACCAGGTCGCCCGCAACGGTGATGCCGGAGACGGCGCGTTCGGGCACCTTCATCTGCCAGGCCAGCTTGCCGGTCGTCGTGTCCAGCGCGTCGAACAGGCCGTAGTGGTCGCCCTCCGGGTAGCTGGGGCGGTCGCTCAGCGTCGAGCCGAGCGTGGCCGGGCTGCCCTGCTCGCCGTAATAGAGCCACGGCTCATACCCCCCGGCGGGGATATAGGAATACTTGGTGCGCGGGCTGTAGGCCGCGGGCGCCCACTCCGACCCGGACTCGGCCCCCGGCTGCATGACCTGGGGCTTTTCCTGCGGCGGGGTCCAGAAGGGCGCCGCCTGCTGGCCGGGTACGGTCTGGACGACTGCATGGGGAATCAGCGGGTCGGTGGCCGGCTCCGGCTGGGTGGGCGAGGCGTGCTGCCAGGCCGGGTCGGTCGGCACCGGCTCTTCCTTGACGTCATAGATCGGCTTGCCGGTGCGCCGGTCGAGGATGAAGTAGTAGCCGTTCTTATTGGCGTGGCCCAGCGCCGGGATGGACTGCCCGTTCTTCTCGACGGTGAAGAGGTGCGTCGGCTGCGGCCCGTCATAGTCCCAGAGGTCGTGGTGGACCTCCTGGAAATGCCAGCGATACTGGCCGCTGTTCAGGTCCAGCGCCACCACCGAGGCGGTGAACAGGTTATCACCCGCGCGCCCGGAGCCATCCAGGTCCGGGCCGGCGTTGCCGGTGCTGAAGTAGACCAGACCGAGGGCGGGGTCCACCGCGGGCGTGGTCCAGACGGTCGCGCCGCCGCCCTGCCACGAATTGCCCGCCCAGGTGTCGTTGCCCACCGCGCCGGGACCGGGCACGGTGTAGAAGCGCCAGAGCATCTTGCCGCTGGCGGCGTCGTAGGCCGAGATGTGACCGCGGCGCTCGAACTCGCCGCCGGAGCCGCCGATGAGCACCTTGCCGTCCACGTACTGCGGGGCCATCGTCTCGGTCCAGCGATCCTCCCACTTGTCGACCGCGGTTTTCCAGACCACGGCGCCGGTCTTGGCGTCGAGCGCCACCAGATTGGCGTCGAGCTGGCCGACAAAGACCATCCCCTGGCCCACGGCGACGCCGCGGTTGGTCTGCCCGCAACAGATCGCCAGGGCATGGAGGGGCGGCATCTGCGGATTGTAGGTCCATTTCAACGCGCCGGTGGCGGCGTCCAGGGCATAGACATGGTCATGCGGGGAGGAGACATAGAGCGTGCCGCCGACGATGATCGGCTGGGACTCGAACGAGGTTGCGGGGCTGGCGACGCCCGTATGGAAGATCCAGGCCGGCGCCAGGTGGGCGACATTGCCGGGATTCACCTGGTCTACGTCCACATAGCGCATGTTACCAAGGTCATTGCCGTACAGGGGCCAGTCGCGGTCGGGGCCGGCCTGCGGGACCGGCCCGGCGGCCACGCGGACCTCCGGCGCGAAGGCGATCGCCAGGCAGGCGATCAGAGCGGCAAGGGGCAATAGGGATGCTTTCATGCGGTTTGACCCTCCTGGGTCAGATGGGGCCGGCGCCGCCTATGGTGCCGCGCCCATGAAGCCATCCGCCGCGGCGCGGATGCTGTGATTGTTGCGCCTATGCACTGTCGCCCGTGGCCCGCTCAGCAGCGGCCAGGGCGCGCTAGGACCCGCACACTCCACCCCGCGGCGCGCAGTTCACGCTCGCACCGCCCTGGTAGCTGAGGAGTGCAAGCGCCACAGTGGGATGCTGGGCATTGAACTGGTCGCCGCGGATGAGTGCGGCGACCGGGAACTGCGCCGGGGCCACGACGTTGAGCAGCAGGTAGCGCTGATCCAAGGTCGCGGGCGGGGTATCGATCGGGATGCCGGGTGCCCAGTCCAGGAAGGCCCGGATTGTCGCCACGCCCGCCATGACCAACCCGGCAGCGCACCGGAGCGGGTGCCTGCCGCGTAGATGGACGAGGTCCGTGGCGAAGGGGCCTGGGGAAAACGCAATGGGGTAGACTGCCGGCATCGGGTGACCTAGCCGGTCCAAGAGCGTCATCTGGCTGTGCATAGGCGGGCCTCCTTTCGTCGGCCGGCGCATCTCGACAGCGGGATGCGCGACAGATGAAGCAAGATTTATACCAGAATACCCTGGACATTTTGGACTTATTAGTATGACGATCCATTTGCCGCGGTCATCAGGGATGATTCCATGGAGGGTCGGCCCTTGATCGCCGGTATCTGCGGGCATACGCCCGCGCACTTCGGGAGGGCCGGGGCGTGATCGCCGGTCCTGCCCGGAAAGTCGCCGGGCGAGCTAACACCCCGGCGCAAAAACTGCGTAGGATTCGCCGCCGCCGGGGCGGTATATTAGTAGCAAGCCGATTGCAATCGCAATGCGTAACCTGCTCATCAACCTAGTCGGGAGTTGCAATGGCGAATCTTATCACGAATTACGGGCCCGCCCTGGCCGAAATCACGCCGGAGGAGCGCGAGCGGCTGTTGCGCTACTGCGCCCGCGTCACCGGGGACGTCCACGCCGCCGAGGATCTCGTGCAGCAAACGCTGCTGGAGGCCTGGCTGCACGCCGCCCGCATCCAGACGCCGGACCTGCGCGGGCCGTGGTTGTTCGGGGTGGCCCGCAATATCTGCCTGCGCTGGCTACGCAGCCAGGGGCGCGAGACCGCCCGGCAGATCCCTCTGGCGGGCACCGAGGACCAGGGCGACGCGCCCGCCGCGCCCGCGCTGGTCGACGCAAGCGACCCGCTGGCCGAGATCGAGCGCAGCGACCTGGCGGCATTGCTCGGCGAAGCCCTGGCCCTGCTGCCGCCCGCGACCCGCGCCGTCCTGGTGGGCCGCTACCTGGAGGACCAGTCGCAGGCGGCGCTCGCCGCCCACCTGGGCCTGAGCGAAGGCGCCGTCGAAGCGCGGCTGCAACGCGGCAAACTGGCGCTGCGCCGCCTGCTCACCACCACGTTCCGCGACCAGCTCGCCGCCTACGGCATGGATGTGCCCGCGGACGACGGCTGGGAACCCACCCGCATCTGGTGCCCCGCCTGCGGGCAGCACCGGCTGCTGGCCCAGTTTCCGGGGCCGCCGGCCAGCGTCGCTTTCCGCTGTCCGGGCTGCGACCCTGATCCCGCGATGCTGCGGTCCGAGTTCCGGCTGGTCAACACGCACTTTGAGCGGCTGATCGGCAGCCTCTCGCGGCCCCGCGCGGTCCTGAACCGGGTCGCGGGATGGGTCTATGACTATTTCATGCAGGGCCTGGCCGCGGGCTGGGTGCCCTGCACCCACTGCGGGCAGCGGGTGCCCCTGCACATCGAGCCGCACCCCGGCAGAATCCGGAGCGGCGAGGCCGCGTACCGCATGGTGGCCTTCTGCCCGGCGTGCGGGGAAGCGGTATCGGTGTCCTTCACCGGGCTGGTGGAGGCGCTCCCGCCGGTGCAGCGCTTCTGGCACGCGCACGAGCGGATCCGCACCCTGCCCCCCTACGCGGTGGAGAGCGCGGGGCAGCCCGCGCTGGTGATCCGCTTTGAAAGTGTAACCAGCGCCGCCGGGCTGACCGTCGTCGTCGCCCGCGATCCGTTTCGCCTGTTGCGCCTCGAGGGCGATCCGGCACCCGAGGAGGATCGCTAATGCTTGCCACGTTACGGCAGCGGAACTTTGCCCTGTTGTGGTTCGGCACGCTGATTTCGCTGGTCGGCGACCGGGCCTTGCTGACGGCCTTGCCGTTTTACGTCTACGAGCAAACCG
>CBJNAR010000246.1:0-5950 GCA_966434075.1 uncultured bacterium | reverse complement strand
TACCATACTTACCCGCGCGCACTGTCGAGATAGGCGCGCACGGTGTGGGCCGCGGTCACGGCGGGATCGAACCGGGCGGCGCGGGCGCGCCCGCGGGCGATCAGGCCGGCGCGCAGGCCGGCGTCGTGCCAGAGGCGGGTGAGCGCGGCGGCCCAGGAATCGGCCTCGCAGGGCGGCACCAGCAGGCCCGCGTCGCCCACGATCTCGGGCAGCGAACTGGAGTCGGCGCAGACGACCGGCGCGCCCGCCGCCATCGCCTCCAGCGGGTCGTAGCCGAACCCCTCATAGCGCGAAGGGAAGGCAAAGAGATGGGCCCCGGCCAGCAGCAGGCGCTTGTCGGCCTCGCTGACCCGGCCTAGGAAGCGCAGCGGCCCGTCCGCGTCCGTCTCCAGGCCCAGGCGCGCCGCCAGGGCGGGCAAGTCGGGATAGAGGCCACCCGGCTCCGGCAAGCGCCCGGCCACCGCCAGCACCGGGGCCGGTTCCCCGGCGCGGCGCAGAGCGGGCAACGCCGCGGCCCAGGCGCGCAGCAGCAAGGGCACGTCCTTGCGGGCGTCGAAGCCGCCGATATAAAAGGCGTAGCGGGGCGGCAGGCCGAAGCGCGCCCGCCCCCCGGCCACATCCTCCGGCGGCACCGGCGCGCGGAACTCGGGCTCGATGCCCAGCAGCACCGTGCGCACCCGCGCAGGCGGCAGGTGGAAAAAGCGCAGCACATCGCGCCGGGATGCTTCGGAGTCGGCCAGCACCAGGCGGGCGCGGCGGCATCCGGCCTGGGCCAGGCGCAGGTAGAGCCGCAACGCGCGCGAGGCGCGGTACGCGGGCAGCACCCAGGGGATCAGGTCGTGCGCGGTGACGACGACCGGGCAGGGAGCGGCCAGCGGCGCGGCCAGGTAGGGGCTGTGCAGCACATCGGCCCGCACCCGCCGGGCCGCCGCGGGCAAGCCGATCTGCTCCCACCACACCTGGGCCAGGTTGGCGTTGCGCCCGGCAAACGGCCCCGCCGGGGCGACCAGCACCCCGCGGCGCGCGTCCGTAGGCGGGCGCTCCTGCGGCACGCCGGGGCAGAGCAGCACGAACTCGTGCCCGGCGCTTTCCGGCACGGCGGGCAAGTACTCCCAGAGCCGGCGCAGGTACTGGCCGCTCCCGGTATAGGGGTTATCCCAGAAAAACCCGTTGACGGCGATGCGCATGAGGGTCGCTTACAGGCGCGACGGCGCGGCCCCCGGCCTCCGGATGCCGGGCAACCGCGCCGCCTGACGAAATAGCGGTGGTTACGCGGCCGGCAAGCGGCGCACGATCTCGTCGGCGACCGCCGAGGTGCTGAGCGCCGTCGGGTCGTCGCGGTTTTGCTTGAGGTCGTAGGTCACATACTTGCCTTCGGCAATAATATCGTCCAGGATGTGCTCCACCCGGTCGGCGGCGGCGTGCTCGCCCAGGTAGCGCAGCATCATCACGCCGCTGAACATCATCGCCATCGGGTTGACCTTGTTCTGCCCGGCGTATTTGGGCGCGCTGCCGTGGATCGGCTCGAACAGGGCCACGCCCTCGCCGATGTTGGCCCCCGGCGCCACGCCCAGCCCGCCGACCAGTCCCGCGCAGAGGTCGGAGATAATGTCGCCGTAGAGGTTGGGCAGCACCAGCACGTCATACAGCTCGGGCTTCTGCACCAACTGCATGCACATGTTGTCGACGATCACGTTCTCGAAGGCGATGTCGGGGTATTCCTTGGCCACGTCTTCCGCCGTGCGCAGGTACAGCCCGTCGGTGGCCTTCATGATGTTGGCTTTGTGCACCGCGCTGACCTTGCGCCGCCCATTGGCCTTGGCATGCTCGAAGGCGAACTTGACGATGCGCCGGCTGCCGCTGATGCTGATCGGCTTGATGCTGATGGCCGAGTCGGGGCGGATCTTGGCACCGTTATGCTCGGCGATCCAGGCGATCAGGTCGGCGGTTTCGGGCGCGCCCTCGTTGAACTCGATCCCGGCATACAGGTCCTCGGTGTTCTCGCGCACGACGATCAGATCGATGTTCTCGTAGCGCGAGCGCACGCCGGGCCGGGTCTTGCAGGGACGCACGTTAGCGTAGAGATCGAGCGCCTTGCGCAGCCCCACGTTGACGCTGCGGAAGCCCTTGCCCACCGGCGTCGTGATCGGCCCCTTGAGCGCCACCTTGTTGCGCCGCACGGACTCAATCACCGAGTCGGGCAGGGCGCTGCCGGTCTTTTCGGCCACTGCCGTCCCGGCTTCCTGCACGTCCCATTCGAGCGGCACGCCGGTGGCGTCGAGCACGCGCCGGGTCGCCTGGCTAATCTCCGGACCAATGCCGTCCCCCGGAATCAGCGTTACGGTATACATGACGTCTTTGTCCTTTCGCACAGCTAGGCGGACGCAGGCCCGCCCCTCACACTCATGAAGCACCCCATTATAGCCGATCAGCCACGGCCCGCGCTACCGGCGTGCCCGGCCCCTGAAGGGGCGGGCTAGCCTTACGAAGCCCGCCTGCGCGGGCTGGACGAGCTTAGGCCGCCTTCGCGGCCTTCGCAGCCGTAGCGGGCGGCTTGTGGGGTATACCCCAGCGCGGCTACGCCGTCCCCACGCTTGACACCCCTCACGGGCGTTGCTAGAATAGCCGCAGAGAGAAGGGGCATGCTATGCCGGCTATCCGCCGCATAACCCAATACTGGGGCCGGCTATGCGGATAGCAACGCCCGGCCCCGCCCGCTCCCACCTGCTGCTCCTGGCGACCCTCGTGCTGGTGCTGGGCGGCGGCAGCGTCTGGCTGGCCCTGGGCACCGCCCGGCCCCTGGAAGCACCGCCCCTGCCCTCCGCCAACACCGCTCTGCCCTCCGCCACCCCGGCGCCGGCGTCCGCACGCAGCCCCACCGCCACCCTCACCGCCGCCGTCGCGCCCACCGCCACCGCCACGCCCCCGTCGCAGGCCGGGCGCGCGATCCCAAGCCGCAATCTCGTCGCCGCCGGGCATAACAACCGGCCCGCCAACATGGTTGGCTATCTACAGAAGCATAATCAAGGCAGCACGGAAACAGGGTTCGGCCATCCCACCTGGTTGTGCTTGATCAACACGCACCCGGCTACGGCCCATGGAGAGGCCCCACATGTCCACGCCATCTGACAATAGCGCAATCGCCCGGCGCTACTTGCAAGCCATCGAGGGCGGGCGCACCGGCGCGGATCTCGCAGCGTTTTTCACCCCGGATGTCGTGCAGGAAGAATTCCCGAACCGCCTGGTGGCCCAGGGGGCGCGCCGCGACCTGGCCGCCTTGCTTGCGGGCGCGGAGCAAGGCCAGCGGGTGGTTTCCCGCCAGCAGTATGAGGTGCGCAACGTGCTGGCGACCGGTGATCAGGTCGCACTGGAGGTCGTGTGGACGGCCACGCTTAACGTGCCCGTCGGTAATTTGCCTGCGGGCGGTGAGATGCGCGCCCATTTCGCGGTGTTCCTGGAATTTCGCGACGGCCAGATCGCCGCCCAGCGCAACTACGACTGCTTTGACCCCTTTTGACATCCCGCCACGGGTAGGCGACGGCGTAGCCGATCAGAATCAGGAGCAAACCTATGATTACGTTGGGTCGTAATATCACGCTAAACCTGGAGGCGGCGCTAAGCCATGAGTGGCTGGTGACGAACGGGCTGGGCGGCTATGCCGCGGGCACGATCCCCGGCGTCAACACCCGCCGCTACCACGGCCTGCTGATCGCCGCCCTCAAGCCGCCGGTCGAGCGCACCATGCTCGTGGCCAAGTGCGACGAAGAAGTCGAAATGGACGGCGTCACCTATTTCCTGGGCGCGAACGAATACCCAGACGACCGCATCCACCCCGGCGGCTTCGTACACCTGGAGTCGTTTGAATACCGCAACGGCATGCCCAGCTTCCTATACCGGGTCGGCCCCGCGTTTCTGCGTAAAACCATCTGGATGGAGTACGGGCGCAACACCACGTATCTGCGCTACAGCGTCGTGGACAGCCCCTACCCCATGAACCTGATCGTGCGCCCGTTCGTCAATTACCGCGACCACCATAGCCTGACCAAGGGCCGGCTCGACTGGAACTTCGAGGTGCTGGTGCGGCCCATCGGCGGCGGGTGCTCGATCAAGGCCACGCCCGAGGCCCCGCCGCTGTATATCATCGCTTTGCCGCGCGCCGCGTTCACGCCGTCCGGCGTCTGGTACTGGAACTTCCTCTACCGCGCCGAACGCGAACGCGGCATGGATTACCTGGAAGACCTCTATCTGCCGGGCGTCTTCCGCAGCCAGCTCACGACGGGCCAATCGGTGACGATGATCGCGACCGCGGAGCCGCCACCGCAGGTGGATCGCGCAGTCGATGCCGCGCTGACCCGCATGGAGACGCGCGAGGCCCGGCTGTTGCGCCAGGCGGGCGTGGCGCTTGACGCAGCGGATCGCGATGCCGCCGACCCCGCCGCCGACGACGGGCAGGCCTTCATCGCCCAGCTTGTGCAGGCCGCCGACCAGTTCCTCGTTTATCGCGGCGAAGCGTCCCAGCCGGACCAGGCCGAGCGCGCCGCGGCCCGCACCCCGGCTCCGGTCGTCTATATGCGCGCGCCGAACGCGCCGCAACGGGGCGGGCGCCCCAGCACGATCCTGGCGACCGCCGCGCAACCGCCGCCGCCCACGCTCAATCCCGCCGAGCAGGAGGATATGCGCCCGCGCACGGTCATCGCCGGCTACCCCTGGTTCACAGATTGGGGCCGCGATACCATGATCGCCTTGCCTGGCCTGACGCTGAGCACGGGCCGGCTACCCGCCGCCGAGAGCTTGCTACGCACCTTCGCCCGCTATATTGATCAGGGCATGGTGCCCAACCTCTTCCCCGATGAAGGCGCCGCGCCCGATTACAACACGGTGGACGCCACTCTCTGGTACTTCCACGCCATTAATGCCTATCTGGAGGCCGGGGGCAACATGGCCCTGGCGAGCGACCTCTGGCCGCAACTGGAGGACATCATCCGCTGGCATGTCAAGGGCACCCGCTACAACATCGGCGTCGACCCCGCCGACGGTCTGCTGCACGCGGGCGAACCGGGCGTGCAGCTTACCTGGATGGATGCCAAGGTCGACGACACGGTCTTTACCCCGCGCCACGGCAAGCCGGTCGAGATCCAGGCCCTCTGGTACCACGCCTTGCGCATCATGGCCCGCTTGCAGGGCCGGGTGGCCGCCGCGGCGGCGGCCACCGCAGGCCCGGCCACCGACGGCGCGGAGGAAGCGCCCGCGCCGCTCGATTACACGGCCATGGCCGCCAGGGCGCGCGACAGCTTCCGCGCCCGGTTCTGGTACGCCGAGGGCGGGTATCTGTACGATGTGGTCGACGACCCCAACGGCGGCGACGATACCAGCCTGCGCCCCAACCAACTGTTCGCCCTGTCGCTCGAACCCGACCTGGTGGACGAAACCCAGGCTCGCAGCGTGCTCGACGTGGTGCGCCGCGAACTGCTGACGCCGGTGGGGCTGCGCACCCTGGCGCCCAGCGATCCCCGGTTCCAGGCCGTCTACACCGGGAACCGGGCTACCCGCGACGCCATGTACCATCAGGGACCCGTCTGGCCCTGGCTGATCGGCGCCTACGGCGACGCCGTGCGGCGCTGGGAGGGCGTGGACCGCGCGGGCATCCGCAAGTTGCTGGAGCCGCTGCAGCGCCAACTGGCCGTGGACGGCACGGGCACGATCAACGAAATCTTCGACGCCCAGCCACCGTATAACCCCAGGGGCTGCTTTGCCCAGGCCTGGAGCGTCTCAGAGGTGCTGCGCCTGCTGCGGACCCCGTAATCGGGCGCCCGGCAGGCATACAAAGCGCCCGTACCGGCTGCCCGGCACGGGCGCCTTATTCGGGTACGGCGTCCCTCTGTGCTGTAGGGGCCGGTTTCAAACCGGCCCGCCCCGGTCCTTTGCGCTGTAGGGGTCGGTTTGAAACCGG
>CBJNAR010000245.1:0-5965 GCA_966434075.1 uncultured bacterium | reverse complement strand
ATATAGCCTGCGCGGCCCTTGGCTACATAATTGGCTACATTTGAATAGCAAAAGGTCCGGTTTTGCGCAACCGGACCTTTTTCATAGCTTACTATAGTAGCTTTTTTGGTGACCCGCCAGGGACTCGAACCCTGAACCCACTGATTAAGAGTCAGTTGCTCTGCCAGTTGAGCTAGCGAGTCAGGCGCTTCCGGGCCGCGCGTACGCGGGTGAAGCGTTGATATTATAGCAACTCTGACCCGGCCTGTCAAGCGCCGCCGTGGCGCGTCAGCGGGCGGCTAGGACCATCGGTCCTCGGCGCATAGCCCGAAAGTCCCGGCGAGTGCCGACCACGGCGGGACGCCCGTCGCATTGACATACGCGCGTAACACTGCGTATAATGACACGGTAAGGAGGGGCCGCCGAGAAAATGACGGATATGAACGAGGTCGAAATTAGTATTCCTTCCGACCATGTGTTTGAGCGCATCGTGCGTGATAGCGCCGTCGTGGTCGCCCGGTACCTGGGCTTTGCTGAAGAACGGACCGCCGATCTGCAACTCGCCGTCAGCGAAGCCGTCACCAACGCCATCGAACACGGCAACCAGGGCCGCGTGGACGTAAAAGTGGGCGTCCACTTCTTGCTCCAGCACGATCGCCTGGCCGTGCGCGTGATCGACCAGGGCGGCAACATGCCGGACATCGAGAACCGGCCGGCGCCGCACATGGAAGAGAAGTTGGAAGAAGATAGCCCGCGTGGCCTGGGCATCTTCTTGATCCAACAGCTGGTCGACGATGTGGAACTGCGCCGCGGCGACGGGCGCACCGAGTTTACTATGTGGTTCGACATCAAGAAGACCCCGGCGGACGAACCCATCCCGGTGGATGCAGCGCTGGCCGGCAACCTCAGCGCGAGTCTTGGTGAGGAGAGATAATTCATGAGCATCCAGATCGAGCAGAACGATGGCCTCACCATTGTTCGCATCCTCACCGATAGTGTCGACGCGCTCTCCGCGAAAGAGATCGAGGCGGCCGCCCCCCAGTTGCGAGAGCGGACCGCGTTGGATTTCGGCAAAGTCTTGTTTATTAACTCGGCGGGGATCTCGGCGTTGCTGAAGCTCGTCATCGAAGCGCGCAAGCAGGGCAAGAAGTTATACGCGCTCAACGTGACCGCCCACCATCGAAAGGTGTTTGAGATGGTGGATATGCTGCGCTATATGCCGTTGACCACGCTCGAAGAATTACAAGCCACCACTACCTAAGGGGTCCGAAGGACCTATGGATCCGGTAACCGCGCCCCCTTCCCGACAGCGCAATCTGCTTGCTCCGCTGCAGCGCGGCCGGAGCCTGGCGCTTGCGCCCGTGGGATCCCATGTGACCCAGCCGGCCGGCGATCATCAGAAACTGGCGCTGATTCGCGTCAGCGCGATTGGCGCCATGGCCCTGCTGTTGCCACCGGTGCTGCTCTGGATGGGCTACGCCAGTCTGGCGCTGCCCGTGTTCCTGGGCGCGCTCGCGCTGCTCCTTGTGACTGCCGCCGGCTACTACCGCGGCCGGCAAAGCAAAGATACCCGCCAGGCGTGGCTGCTCTACGCCTTCGCCGACACCATCGTGATCCTGGCGCTCGGAATCGTCCTGGGTAACTTCATGGACGTGTTCCTGATCGTGGTCGTGGTGGAGCTGGCCCGCATTTACCGGCACGGCAAACTGGTTATCGCCGGGAGCATCATCGCCGCCGCCCTGATGGTCACCAAGTTCCTGTTGTTGCAGGGCATGGCGCCGGTGGCCGGCGCCGGGCTGCGGTCCGCCGACCAGGCGCTGCTGCTGCTCATCAGCACGGTCATGGTCGTGTTGATTTGCGCGGTGTCGCTCTCGACGTTCATCCAGCACTACGCCCGCGAGATCTTCTCGTACGAGCGCATCCAGGCGGTGAACGCTGCCGAGCTGCATGTCGCTCACGAAATCCAGTCGAGCCTGATGGCGCCGCGCGAACTCGAAAGCGGCCAGTGGGCCATCGCCGCCATTTCCGTGCCCGCCAAAGAAGTGGGCGGCGACTTCTACGAATACATTCCGGCCCTGGGCAACAGCATCGGCGGGATCGCCATCGGCGATGTGTCAGGTAAGGGGATCCCGGCGGCCTTGCAGATGGCCGTGGTGCGAACCATCTTCCGCATCGAGGCCCGGCGGCGCATCTTCCCGGCGGAAACCCTGACGCGGGTCAACCAGTCGCTGCAGACCGAGATGCAAACCCAGGGCATGGTCACGCTGCTCTATGCCTTCGTCGACCCCATTGAAGGGGTGATGCATTACTCAAACGCGGGTCATAACTATCCGATCCTGATCAACCATAAAGTCGAGGAGCTAAAGCTGGCCGGGCTGCCGCTGGGCGTAGACGGCGATACCGAGTACGACGAAAAGTCCGTCCCCGTCGAGCCCGGCACCAGCGTGGTCTTTTACACCGACGGTGTGGTCGAGGCTTTCAATAAGCGGGGCGAACTCTTCGGCTTCGAGCGGCTGATGGCGCTGCTGGAAGCGGGCCGGGACATGGAACCGAAGGACCTGGTCCACCATGTCGTGCGAACGGTTGAAGCCTTCGCCGGCGGTGAACCGCAAAGCGACGATATTACGATTGTGGTGCTGCACCATGGCGCGCTAGTCCCGCGCAGCCATAGCAATAAGGAACCCGCGGGTCGCGCCGCGGAGCAGCAGCTACCCGACAGCGAATCCGCCACCCCCGCCGATATGTTGGCCGAGGCCGAGGTGGGTCGCCCGGTGTCCCCGTCCGCCATGCCGGCGGGCGTGGCCCATGGGCAAGAAAGTAGCGATCGAGTGTAATGTTGGAGCCGGTATCAACCCAACGGGCCTTCCCTGGTAGCCCGGCGCCCGCTCGCCCGGCGGCGCCGGCGGCACCGGCTGCCCCGAAAGAGGCCCCGCCGGCGCCCGCGCCCGCCGCCGGCAGCGGCGGGCAAGACCTGGACGACCGGCTGCTCATCCTGGACCTGGATACCTTCACCGGGTCCGAGCGCTTCATGCAGGGCACGAACCTGGGTGCGGCGTTCGCCACCGGGATGCGCGCCTATCTGAATGCGGACTACGGCGCTGCCCTGGCCGAGTTTAAGCGCGCGCTCATCGCGGCCTATGTGGAAGGCGATGACCAGGCGCAGATCTGGGAGCGCGAACGCGCGATCATCCACCTCTACCTGGGCAACTGCTACGCCAACATGGACGAGTGGGCCGCCGCGCAGACGGAGTACACCAACGCCGTCCAGATCGACGACCGGCTGGCCGAGGGCCACTATAACCTCGGCGTGGCCTTCCGCGCCCACAAGCAACTAAACGCCGCTATCGCCGCCTTCAAGACGGCATTGCAGCACAACGCCGACCTGTACGAAGCGCGGTTCGCGTTAGGCCGCTGTTATCACGAGTTGGGCGACTACGCCCACGCTTACATCGCTTACACGGTGGCCCGGCAGTACCGGCCCAACGCCGCCGAGCCGATTTACTACCAGGGCTTGCTGCATCAGGCTCACGGCGAAGAGAAACAGGCAGCCAAGTGCTTTGCCGAGGCCCTGCTGGTCGAGCCGGGCTACAAATTCAACGCCCAGACGGCGGCGACCAACGCGGCCGAAGCAGCGCTTGACGAGGGTGAGGTCCAGGATGCGGCCTGGTACTACCGCCTGGCCGACGAACTGAAGCTGCGCGGCAACCTGGTCGGCGCCATTCGCTCCTACCAGGCGCTGCTGGAGATCAACCCTGGCGAAGTGCGCGCCCGCTACCTGCTCGCTAATATCCTGGCCCGCCAGCGCGACTGGCCGCGCGCGATCCAGGAGTATGGCCGGGTGCTCGAAGCGCGGCCCGATTACGTGCAAGCCCGGCACAAACTGGGCCTGGCTTTGCGCGCCCTGCAGCGGCTGCGCGAAGCCTACCAGACGCTGGTCGATTGTGCCCGCCTGCAGCCGTATGACGGGTCGATCTTCCTGAGCCTGGGTATCGTGCTGACCGATCTCGGCCAGACCCGCTACGCGGTGCAAGCCTTTGTGCGGGCCACGCAGTTGCTGCCGGACGACCCGCAGGCGCAGTACCGCCTGGGCCGGGCGCTGATCACGCTGGGTTACGAGAAACGCGCGCTGCAAGCGTGGCAACGGGCCGTGGAACTGGATGGCCACTGGCAGGCCGCGCGCTATGATCTGGGCGTGCTTTATCTCAAGCAAGAGCATTACGCGCGAGCCATCGAGCATTTCGAGGCGGTGCTCGAACAGGAACCGGATGATATCGACGCGTCCTACTTCCTGGCGATCTCCTACAAGGAAACCGGGCGGCTGGAAGAGACGGTCCAGTTGCTGGAGCGCGTGGTGGAGCGCCGCCCGGCCCTGTTTATGGCCCATTTCCACCTGGGCGCGACGTTGCTGCGGTTGGGCAACTCGACGCGCGGATTGCACCATATCCGCCAGTATGAACAATTGAAGCGACGCGAGTCCGCGCCTTACCCCCTGGAATCAAAGCCATGATGAACGACCCGAATGTGACTGCCCTTCTCGACGAGATGAACCGCCTGCAAACGGGCGACGCCGGCGCGGCCACCGCCGCCGCCGGCGCTGGCGTGCCCTTGCGCCGCGTGCTGGGGATGCGCAGCGGTGCCGAACTCTACGGCATCGATATCGAAAGCATCACCGAAATCAGCAAACTCACCCCGGTCACGTATGTGCCGGGCGCTCCCTCGTACATCCTGGGCGTCACCAGCCTGCGCGGGCAGATTGTCCCCGTCGTCAATCTGCGCGGCATCCTGGGCGTGGACTCGGATAGCGCATCCTGGAAAAAAGACGGCACGGGCGCCGGCGCATCCGCCCAGGCCAAGCCGCGCATCGTCGTCGTCCACCACGGTGATGTCGTGGCCGGGTTCCTGGTCGACGCCGTGACCGAAGTCTATGATCTGCGCACCGCGCTGGAACCGGCTCTTGGCGCCGCCACAGCGGGTCTCCCGATCAAGGAAGGCCAGGTTATGTTGGGCGATCGGGTCTTGATCCTATTGCATGTACCGTCCCTGTTTGCCCAACTTGTGGAGTCTTGAGCCATGGCGACGGAGATCCCCTTGACCACGCCGCCTGCCTCTAAGGAGGCACCGGCGGCCCCGGCGCACCCGCGCTGGCGGATCCTGCGGAGTACCCTGTTCTGGCGCATGATGAGCGGCGCCGCGATTGCCTTTGGGGCGCTGCTGCTGATCGCCCTGCTGTCCGCGAGTGTGCTCTCCCGGCTCGTCGAGCAAAGCACACAGATGCAGCGCACCTTTACGGGCGCGGAACGGGTGGCGCGCTTTGCCAACCAGGTGCATTCGACTTACCTGACGCTCAGTTTGCTGTTGAGCCCCAACTACGAGCCGCGCTTCTACTCGATCCTGCAACAGGATCTGCACAGCGCCGCGGGATCGTTGAACACCGTCACCATCCCCGACGAGTACCGCGCCCGGCTCAATGCCATCCAGACCGATTTCCAGGCCATCGAACCGCAACTCAATCAGCTCAACGAGGTGGCCCGCACCGATCCGACCAAGGCGCTGCTGGAATGGCAATCGACGTTTGAGCAGCCGATGCGCTCGTTACGCGACCGCAGTTCGACCCTGGCCGAAGATCTCACGGCATCTTCGCAAAACCTTATGACGGCGGTTGCAAACACGCAAAACAGCGCAGCGATGACGATCCTGGTCATCGGGGCTATCGGGTTGCTGCTCGGAGCCGTCGCAACCTTCTTTGTGCTCAGTCGCATCGTACGCCGGATTACCGGGATTACGGGCGACTTGCAGCGCATGGCCGAGGGCGACCTCACACTGCCGGGGCGCCTGGCGCACATGGACCCCGATGCCCTGGCCCGCGCTAACGATGAGGTTGGCTCCCTCGAACGCGCTTATATTCAAACGCTGGATCGCCTGCGCGTGCCCTTGCAGCGCATCCAGGAGGACGCCGCCCGTATCAGCGCCTCCTCCACCGAGATCT
>CBJNAR010000244.1:0-5974 GCA_966434075.1 uncultured bacterium | reverse complement strand
GGGAACCAGATCGGCCCGCGCCAGTTGGAGTTGCCGCCGAAGACGCCCGTCTGCGACTCGGCGGGCTGGTAGCTGACTGTATGCTCTTCGCACTCGGTGGTCAGCGTGAAGGGATGGTCCAGGTGGTATCTGGAGAGCGAGCGGATGCCGTAGGGCGACAGGAACTCGTTCTCGTCGAGCATGCGCTTCAGCACCAATCGGAGCCGTTCGGGCGTCAGGATCGAGAAGAGGCGGTGCTTATGGACGCCGGGCCGGCCCACCTCGGCGATATGGCCGCTGAGGAAGGGCCGGTTGGCGAGGAACCACTCCATGCGCCGCCGGAAGACCGGCAGCCGCTCCAGCAACTCCGGCTCGATGAGGCCCACGGCGAATAACGGCAGTAGCCCTACCAGGGAACGTACGCGCAGCACCTGGACCGATCCGTTGGGCATATGCAGGGCATCGTAGAAGAAGCCGTCCTGCGCATCCCAGAGCGCGATCCCTTCCTCGGACACGTCGGCCATGGCCGCGGCGATGCGTAAGAAGTGCTCGAAGAACTTGGTGGCGATATCCTGGTAGACCGGGTCTTTCCCGGCCAGTTCCAGGGCGATGGTCAGCATGTTCAGGCAGTAGGCGGCCATCCAACTCGTGCCGTCGGCCTGTTCCAGGTGGCCGCCGCCGGGCAGCGGCGCGCTGCGGTCGAACACGCCGATGTTGTCCAGGCCCAGGAACCCGCCCTGGAACACGTTGTTGCCGTCCACGTCCTTGCGGTTGACCCACCAGGTGAAGTTGAGCAGCAGCTTTTGGAACACGCTCTCCAGGAAGCGGCGGTCGCCCTCGCCGCGTTCGGCCGCTTCCATCTGGTAGATGCGCCAGGCGGCCCAGGCATGCACCGGCGGGTTCACGTCGCTGAAGGCCCACTCATAGGCGGGCAGCGCGCCGTTGGGGTGCTGGTACCACTCGCGGGTCATCAGCAGCAGTTGCCGCTTGGCGTAGTCGGGGTCGATCAGGGCCAGCGGGATGGTGTGGAAGGCCAGATCCCAGGTGGCGAACCAGGGGTACTCCCACTTGTCGGGCATGGAGATCACGTCGAAGGCGGTGAGGTGGCACCAGTCGCCGTTGCGACCCTTCTCGCGCTGCGCGGGTGGCGGCGGGTAGGCCGGGTCGCCTTCCATCCAGCGGTTCACATCATAATCGTAGAGTTGCTTGCCCCACAGCATGCCGGCCAGCGCCTGGCGCTGCACCCGGCGCGGGTCCTCCGGCAGGCTGGGCGGCTGGATGGCGGCGTAGAAGGCATCGGCTTCGGCCCGCCGTGCGGCGAACTCGGCGTCGAACGCCCGGCCAAACGGGCGATCCTGACCCATATTGGTCAGCCGCAGCCGGATCTGCGCCGAGGCGCCGCCGGCCAGGGTGAACTGGTAATGCAGCGCGGCCTTGGTGCCGGTCAGGGCTGCGTTCACCGCGCCCGTCTCGCCGTCGATGAGATAGCGGTGGAAGCTGTCTTTGACGAAGGGCGTGGCGTTGGGCAGGTTGTACAGCCGCGCCATATTGGTCTCGTTCTCGGTGAAGAGCAGTTCCGGCCCGGTCGCTCCGCTCTCGGCATAGAGCCAGTAGGTGCCCAGGGTGGCGTGGACCGCTTCGATCCCCTGCCAGCCGCGCTGCGCGCCCATGCGCCGCAGGGCGGGCCGCGCCGGGTCGCTGCCCCAGGCCCAGGTGTTGCGGAACCAGAGCGTGGGCAGCAGGTGCAGTGTCTCCTCGTCCTGCCCGCGGTTGAAGACCCGGATCTGGATCAGGATGTCTTCCGGCGTGACCTTGGCGTACTCCACGAATACATCATAGTAGCGATGCTCGGCGAAGACGCCCGTGTCGATCAGCTCATACTCCGGCGCCCGGCGCCCGCGCCGCCCGTTTTCGGCCACCAGGCCGGCGTAGGGGTAGGCCGCCTGCGGATACTTGTAGAGCGTCTGCATGTAGGAGTGCGTGGGCGTGTTGTCGAGGTAGTAATAGCACTCTTTCACGTCCTCGCCGTGGTTGCCCTCCGGCCCGGTCAGCCCGAACAGCCGCTCCTTGAGGATGGGGTCGCGGCCGTTCCAGAGGGCCAGGGCGAAGCAGAGCCGGCCCTCGCGGTCGGAGATGCCGGCCAGGCCGTCCTCGCCCCACCGGTAGGCCTTGCTGCGGGCATGGTCGTGGGGGAAATAGGTCCAGGCGGACCCGTCGGCGCTGTAGTCCTCGCGCACGGTGCCCCAGGCGCGTTCGCTGAGGTAGGGTCCCCAGCGGCGCCAATCGGCCGCCCGGCGGGCGTGCTCCTCCAGCCGGCGAGACTCGGCGGTGCTTGCGTCCATATGTCCTCCTGCGCGGCGCCGCCTGGCCGGGGCTGCCTGGTGAGCACACGGCCAGAGCGAGAACGCGATACCGGGCCCAGGGTGCCAATCGGTGGGGCCGGGGCGCGGCGCGACTCGTCGCTGCGCTCGCGAGGCCCGCCCCGGAGAATTGTCATTCTGAGCGCAGCGAAGAATCTCGTCTCGTTCGGGTTATCGACGAGACTCTTCGCTCCGCTCAGAGTGACAGATACCCTGTGACAGGCTCCCTGGCGTGACCAGGCGCTTGCTATGACCGGCTGCCCTATTGCAAGGGTACTCCAGAACAGCCCGGCTGTCAATCGGCGGGCTGATTGCAACTTCGGGCGGTGCTGCACGAGAGGATGATGAGTATCTGCGGCGACCGGGCGCGGGCATGGAAAAGGGGCCGGTCGCAAGACCGGCCCCCACTGGTGTGCCTGCCCGTGCCTGTTACGGCGTCGGGACGCTGATCGACGGGTCGTTCGGCTTGCTCACCGTCAGATTGACGACGAACTTCAGCGACGGCACCGGCGTGGCGGTCGGGCCGCCGGGCGTCGGAGTGCCTTGCAGGGCCTCCGCGATGCCGGCAATGGCGCCCATGAACGTGCTCAGGTCGAGGTTCATATCCAGCTTATGGATATACTTGGTCTGGGGATCGATCCAGACGTTGATGTCGCCGAGCGACGGAATGCTGCCGAGCGCGCCCAGGCCCTCGGCGCCCGCCATCTTGCTGGCCTCGATGGTGCCCGCGAAGTGCGTCGTGCTGACGCCGTCGAGCGTTTCGGTACCCACGTTGCGATAGTTGGACCCGGCGCTGGTGAAGGTGCTCAGGCTGCCCAGCACATTGGCTTCCTGCACCACGCTGTCGGCGGGATTCGCGGCGGCGGCGGCGGCGGCCGATTCCGGCGTCTCGACCCACTTGCCGCCGGCGTCCTTGCGGTAGATCTTGCCGCCCGTTGCCAACTGCTCGACGGTCTCACCGCCGACGGTGCCCTTGGCATACGCCTTGTCCGGGGCCACGTAGTCGCCTTGCAGATCCAGCGTCTCGGTGATGATATCGCCGCTGGCCTTGAGCGTGTAGTGGTAGCTCTTTAGCTCCTGGGTCGCGGTCAGCGCCTGGGTGATCAGGTCCATCTCGGCGCTGGTCGCTTCGGTGCCGCTGCCCGTGCCGCTATTGCCGGCGGCGGGGGTGTCCGTCGCAGCGGCGGCGGGCGCGGTGGTGTTGGTCGGCGGCGGCGGTACCGGGGTGTTAGTCGGCGGCGGGGGCACCGGCGTATTCGTCGGGGTCTCGCCACCACAGGCCGCCAGCAGGCCCAACAGCATGCTCAGCAGCACCAGCAGTGAAACGTGTTTCAGCTTGCCCATGAAGAATCTCCCTCCTAAAACGTCCATTCGCAGATCGGGGGCCGGCCCGGACAAAGGACCAGCGGCATCGCGGGCCGGCCTCTTATTGTCCTTATTATGGAATGCTTTGTCAAGGCGGAGGGTACGGGCGGATTGACAAACTCGGCCCCGCTATGCCATAATGAGTCCAGCCATCCTCGTTTTAGCCTGGAGTCGCAGACACATGGAAACACCCATCGGCACCTGGTTGTCCCAACTGGTTTTGACCCACCTGGATGAGCTGGCGCAGGAAATGGCGACCGAGGCCCGGCGCACCATGCCGATCTATCGGGCCATGGACCCGGAGGTGGTGCATCCCCTGTTCGTCGCGCTCTACCAGGTGCTGGCGCAGAGCTTCGCCGTAGGCGACACGGCGCCGCTCCGGGCCTACCTGGAACGCGTCACCGCCGACCGCATGCGCGACGGCGCCTCCGCCGACGGCTTCATCAAGCTGGCCGAGCTCTCGCACCAGGGGCTGACCCGCCTGATCCGCCAGGAACTGCCCCAGGATCCGGAACGCGCCGCCGACGCCATCCGCATCGCGCAGAACATGAACAACAACGCCCGCCTGATCCTCAGCGAAATCAATCTCCGCCTGATCAACCGCCGCGGCGGCACCCGCCCACTACAATCCTGACCCTACCTGTTCTCGCTGTCTACATCCCGGACTAAGCAAGCCGGAGATCCTTCGCTGCGCTCAGAATGACGATTCAGCGCGCTTTGTCACTCTGAGTGCAGCGAAGGGACTCGTCTTTTGGGCTACCAGACGGAGATTCTTCGCTGCGCTCAGAATGACAATTCCCCACATTACTGACCACTGACCACTGACCACTGACCACTCGTCACAACTCAGCACTCAGCACTCGTCAGGCGGCGAGCGCGGCGGGCGCGAGGTCGAGGCCGCGGTCGAGGGCGGCGGTGAGGCGGCGCAGGCTCGCCAGCAGATCGGCGGCGCGATCCGGGCGCAGCGATTGCGCGCCGTCGGACAGCGCCTGGTCGGGGTGGGCGTGGACCTCGACGATCAGCCCGTCGGCGCACGCAGCTACGGCGGCCTTGGCGACCGGCTCGACCAGGTCCCAGCGCCCGGTGGCATGGCTGGGGTCGGCGATCACCGGCAGGTGGGTCAGGTGCTTGAGCAACGGGATCACGCCCACGTCGAACACGGCGCGCGTGCTCTTGTCGAAGCTGCGGATGCCCCGTTCGCAGAGGATCACCTGGCTGTTGCCGTGGCTGACGATGTATTCGGCGGCCAGCAGCCACTCCTCGATGGTCGCGCTCATGCCGCGCTTGAGCAGCACCGGGCGCGGCTGGCGGCCCGCCGCTGCCAGCAGGGCGAAGTTTTGCATGTTGCGCGTGCCGATCTGCAAGATGTCGGCATGCTCGGCCACCAGCGGCACATCCTGCGGCGACAGCACCTCGGTGATGATCGCCATGCCCGTCCGCTCGCGCACTTCGGCCAGGATCTCCAGCCCGGTCTCGTGCAGGCCCTGGAAGCTGTAGGGGGAGGTGCGCGGCTTGAAGGCCCCGCCGCGCAGGATCTTGACGCCCAGCGCGGCCAGGTACTCGGCCACTTCCAGCGTCTGCGCCCGGTTCTCAACCGAGCACGGCCCGGCCATGAAGGCCAGGTTGCGCCCGCCGATCAGGGCGTCGCCCGCGCGGATGACCGTGTCGTGCGGGTGCGCCGCCCGGCTCACCAGGCGATAGGCCGGCTGCAACGCCACGATCTTGTCCACACCGGGCATGGCGCTGAACAGTTCGGCCTCCGGCGCAGGCCCGCCGCCCGCCGCTACGCTGACGATTACCCGCTCGGCGGCCTCACCCACTTCGGGCGTGAAGCCCAGCGCGCGCATTCGCTCCGCGACAGCCGCGACATCGCGGGCGCCGGCCGTCGCCTTCATCACAATGATCATGGCTGCATCTCCTCGGCAGCGTCGGGCCGCAGCGCCCGGCGTAACAGCTTGCCCGCGGCGTTCCGCGGCAGGGTTTCGACAAACCGGATCGTGGCGGGCACCTTGTACCGCGCCAGCCGTTCCCGGCAAAAAGCGATCAATTCGGCGGCGGCGGGCGCGTGGGCCGGGCGCAGGCGCACGAACGCGCAGACTACCTGCCCCCAGCGCGCGTCGGCCACGCCGATGACGCCGGCTTCGGCCACGGCGGGGTGCGCCAGCAACACCGCTTCCACCTCGGCGGGATAGATGTTCTCGCCGCCCGAGATGATCAGGTCGTCGCGGCGATCCACCACGTAGAGGTAGCCTTCGCTGTCCAGGTAACCC
>CBJNAR010000243.1:0-5986 GCA_966434075.1 uncultured bacterium | reverse complement strand
GTCGAAGCCGACCCCTACGAGCAGAACCAGCGCCCGCTGCTCAACCTGGGCCACACCTTCGGGCACGCCTTCGAGCGCCTGAGCAACTATACGCTCAAGCACGGCTACGGCGTGGCCGAGGGCATGATGGTGGCCGCACACCTGGCCGAGCGCCTGGGGTTGGCGCTGCCCGCCCTGACCACACGCACGGCCCGCCTGCTCAGTAACTACCACCTGCCGCTGACCTGGGGCCGCAGCCTGCCGCCCGGCACCACGCCGGAACAGGTGCTGGCGGCCACCGCCACCGACAAGAAGCGCCGCGACGGCCGCCAGCGGTTCGTGCTGGCGCGCGGCATCGGCGATGTGCATGTGGAGGACAACGTGCCTGAAGCCGAGGTGCTGGCCGCGCTGGCCGCGACACGAGGGAATGCATGACGCACAACATCCTGGTCCTGCACGGGCCGAACCTGAACATGCTGGGCCGCCGCGAGCCGGAGGTCTACGGGCACACCACGCTGGCCGAGATCGACGCGCTGCTGGTTCAGGCGGCAGGCGAGCGCGCCACGCTGCGCACGCGGCAGTCGAACCACGAGGGCGCGCTGATCGACGCCATCCAGGAGGCATACGGCTGGATGAGCGGCATCCTGATCAACCCCGGCGCCTTCACCCACTACAGCTACGCCCTGCGCGACGCCCTCGCCGGGGCCGCCGTGCCCGCCGTCGAAGTCCATCTGTCGAACGTCTACGCCCGCGAGCCGTTTCGCCACACCTCGGTGCTGGCGCCCGTCTGCCGCGGGCAGATCAGCGGGTTCGGCGTGGACAGCTACCTGCTGGGCCTGGAGGCGCTGTTGCGCCTGCTGGACCGCGCGCCCGGCCCCTGAGCGAAAGGATCACGCCCTCTTTGCCCGGACTCCACGACTACCATATGCACTCGTACCTCTGCGGCCACGGCGAAGGCGTGCCCGCCGAGTACGCCGCCCGCGCTGTCGCTCTCGAATTGGACGAGATCGGCGTGTCGGAGCATATCCCGCTCTACTGGCTGCCGGAGGCCGAGCGCGACCCCGAGCTCGCCATGCCGATGAGCAACCTGCCGCTATATTTCGAGCTAGTCGATGCCGCGCGGCGGGCCTATCCAGCCCTGCCTATCCGCCTGGGCCTGGAAGCCGATTATATCCCCGGCCACGAAGACGCGTTGCGGGCGATTCTAGAGGCGCACCCCTGGGATTACGTGTACGGCTCGGTGCATTTCCTGGGCGCCTGGGGCATGGACGACCCGCGCTACGTGGCCGAGTACGACCGCCGCGACATCAACGCGCTGTATGAGGAATATTTCCGCACGGTCGAGGCGGCGGCGCGTAGCGGCCTGTTCGATATCATGGCCCATCTCGACCTGGTGAAGAAGTTCGGCCACCGGGCCATGCAGGACCTCGGCCCGCTCTATGCGCGCGTGGCCCAGGCGATGGCCGAGAGTGGCGTCTGTGTGGAGGTCAACACGGCGGGGTTGCTCAAGCCGGTGACCGAGATCTACCCGCAGGTCGATCTGCTGCGCGCGCTCTACCGGGCAGGCGTGCCTATTACGCTGGGGTCCGACGCCCACGCGCCGCACCTGGTGGGCTATGCCTTCGCCGAGGCGGTGGCGTTGCTGCGCGAAGTCGGCTACGAGCGGGTGGTGCGCTTCGCCGGGCGCGCCCGGTCTTACGTGGCGCTGCCCTGAAAGAACGCGGCCAGGTAGGGGCGCGTCCGCATCTGCGCCAGGTCGTAATCGACGGGCGCCGCCGGGTCGATGTCGAATGCGCGGCAGATCAGCCCCACCTGGCGCAAGGCGGCGCGGAGATCAGCGGGCGGCACCGGGCCGGGCCCGCCGCGGATACCGAGAGCCAGGATCTGGCCCAGCGCCGCCACCTCGCCCGGTAGCGTGGGCACCGCCAGCGTGAGACATTCCTCCGGGCGGAGTTCGTCGTAGGGCAGCCGCGCCGCGACGGCGATGACGAAGGTCCAGTAGCAGACCTGGCTGGCCTCTAGAATCGCGTCGTCGGGCAGGCCGTGGTGCTGATGCGTGCCGTCCGCGGCGCCGGCCAGTTCCGCCAGTTCGTCGGCGAGGCGGGCGCGCAGGTAGGCCGGGTCCGGCGCGTGGAGCAGCCGGGCCGTGCTCGATTCGCCGGTCAGATCCGCGTCGCGCAGATATTCATAGACCCGGTACAGCAGGCGCAGTTTCGCGTCGAGGTTCGCGGGCACAGGGCCGGGTTCGCGGTGGTCGGTCATAGCCCGATCACCTTAATCGAAATGAGGACGTTTTGCAAGGTATTGGAGATATCGTTGGACCCTTCTGGATCCTGGCGGCGCTCGCCGGGATCGTGATCGCCGCGGGCAGCGTCGCGCTGCTCTGGGCCACCGGCGGGCCGGTGCGCCGGCTGCCGCATCGCGGGCAACTGGCGCTGGCCTTCGGCGCGTGGATCCTGGAATCGCTGCTGCTGCTGATCGCTTTCAGCCTGATCGCGGCGCCGGTGGCGCTGAGCCTGCCCGCGCCGGGCGACCTCCTGGCGATGCTGCCGTTGCAGGCCATCCAGACGCTCGCCGTGCTGGTGGCGCTCGTCGCCCTGACCCTCACCTGGCGCGTGCCGGGCTTCCCCGCGGTCGGGCTGATCTCGGCGGGGCCGGGCGCGCGCTACGCCCTGCGCGATGCCGCCGTGGGCCTCGTGCTGGGGCCGGTGGCGGTGGGCGTCTTCCTCGTCGCCGGGCTGATCGGCGGCTGGGACCGCATCACGGGCGTGGCCCCGGTGCCTGACATGATCGGCAGCCTGGTGCTGGGCGTCGTGTTCTTCCTGTTTGTCGCGGTATTTGAGGAGGTGAGCACGCGCGGCTGCCTGTTCGCGCTGCTGGCGCGGGTGCTCGGTATCCCCGCCGCGGCGGCGATCAGCGCTGTGACGTTCGGGCTGCTGCACGGGCTGAACCCCGGCGCTACCCCGGTCGCGCTGCTGGGCGTGGGGCTGGCCGGGGTCGTCTTTCTGTTCGCGCTCTACCGCACCGGCGCGCTCTGGCTGCCCATCGCTTTCCATCTAAGCTGGGATTGGGCCGAGACCTCGCTCTACGGCTACCCCGACAGCGGCATCCCGCCGTCGGCGGCGCTGCGGCTGGCGATTGACCCCAATGCCCCGGCCTGGGCCACCGGCGGCGAGTTCGGCCCCGAAGCCAGCGTCTTCGTGCTGGTGGCGCTGGCCCTGGCCGCAGGCGTCATCTGGCTGTACACGCGCGGGCGACCGGGCCGGACCATCCTCTTCCCGGCAGGGGCACCGGAACACCAGCCGCCGTACCAACCCGCCCCGTTGCTCGCACCGGGCGACGGCCCGCGTTATATCTGAACCGATCTGAAAGGACCTTTCATGCGACTCAACCGGCTCTTGCTGCTCGCGCTCATCGTGCTCGCCGGTGGCATTTCTCTCTCGCTGTTCGCCCGGCCCGCCACCGCCGCGCCCGCGCGCCTGAGCGTGGTCAGCGCCCGCCTGGCGCCCGGCACCTCCTGGCCCGTGGCCGCGCCCGTCACGCTCACCGTGCAGTTCGACCAGAACGTGCTGCTGGCCTCGTGGCAGTGGGTGGGGGCCGATGGGCGCCCGGTGCCGTGGGTGGGCAGCACCCTGCCCGCGCAGGACCTGCGCCCGCAGCAAAACACCTGGGTCGGGCGCGCGGCGGCGCCGCCGGTGCCCGGCACCTACGGCATCCAGGTGATCGCGCGGGCGGCCAACACACCCGGCCCGCAGACCTTCACCCTGAGCCTGCGCGGCACGGTCGTGGCCGGCGACGGGCCGCTCACGCGCGGCCTGGTCTACGTCCACAGCGGCAACCTGTGGTTGCGCTCACCCGACCTGCGCCGCGAGCAGGCCGTCACCTACTATGGGCACCCCGGCAACGCTTCGCAGCCGGCCTGGTCGCCCGACGGGCGGCGCATCGCCTTCATCCGCGACCGCGGCACCATCGACAGCGGCCCCGAGCTCTGGGTTATCAACCCCGACGGCACCGCTCCGCGCGCCGTGAGCACGCCCACACCCGGTCATTCCCTGGGCTACCCGGTGTTCGGCGCCGACGGCACGCTCTACGTCTCCGAGTCGCGCGAACTCACCTTCCAGGGCGTGGACCTGGGCGACACCTGGGACGTGGCGCGGGTGGACCTGGCGACCGGGCGGCGCACGCCCGTGCTGGCCGGGGCGCTCATGCCCGACGTGTCGCCCGACGGCAAGCGCATGGTCTATATCCAGCAGACGATCAACTCGGACGGCAGCGTGGAGCAGGGCCTGTCCGTGGCCGATGTCGATGGGCGCAACGACCGGCTGCTGGTCGCGGCCAGCACAACCGCCACCTTCTACGCGCCCTCCTGGTCGCCCGACGGCAAGACGATCGCGTTCGCCAGCACCGCCCTGGGGCCGCCGCCGTTGCGCGCGCTCGGCCTGGCCGCGCCGCTGCTGCACGGCGGCATCTGGGACCTGTGGGCCGTCCCCGCCGCGGGCGGCACGCCGGTGATGCTCTCGCCGATCCAGGAAGACCTGCCCTATCCGCGCTGGGCGCCCGACGGCGGCAGCGTGTTGTTCATCAGCCCCACCGGCATCTGGCGCGTGCCCGCCGCGGGCGGCGCCGCTGTGCATATCGCCGACTACGACGAGCACAGCGAACTGACCATCTGGGCGCCGGTCGAGCGCCGGGCGCCCATCCTGCCCGGCAGTCCGCGCTGTTTCACCGAGACCGGCCACTGCCTGCACGGCATCTTCCGCACTTACTGGGAGCAGCACGGCGGCCTGGTGCAGTTCGGCTTCCCCATCACCGACGAACTGATCGAGGATGGGCGCACCGTCCAGTACACCGAGCGCGCCCGGCTGGAGTGGCACCCCGAATACAAGGGCACGCCGTCCGAAGTGCTGCTGGGCCGGCTCGGCGCCGACATGGCCGACGCCCGCGCGGCAGCGGGTGAGGCGCCGTTCCAGCGCACGGCCCGCGCGACCGGCGGTGGGCGCTTCTTCCCGGAGACCGGCCATACCCTGGCCCCGGCCCTGCGCGGCTACTGGGAAAGCCACGGCGGGCTGCCGGTGTTCGGCTATCCGCTGAGCGAGGCGTTCCAGGAGCGCAGCCCTTCGGATGGCAAGGTCTATCTGGTACAATATTGTGAGCGCAACCGGCTGGAGTATCACCCGGAATATGCCGGGACCGACAGCGAGGTGCTGCTGGGGCTGCTGGGCGTGCAGGAACACGCGCGCCGTTACGGCCAATAACTCGTATATTAGATCACCGGGTGGGCCGCGTGTCTGCCCGGTGGGGATTCTGCCGCAGTTACGGAGTGGAATATGACCTTCGGGGAAAGTCTGAGCGTGGCCTGGGCCAGCCTGCTCGCCAATAAGCTACGCAGCCTGCTGACCATGCTGGGCATCATCATCGGCGTGGCGGCGGTGGTCGCGCTGATGGCGATCGGGCAGGGCGCGCAGGACTCGATCACCGGCGCGCTCACCAGCACGGGCACGAACCTGCTGGCGGTCATCCCCGGCGCGATCAACCAGGGCGGCGTGCGTAGCGCCGGCGGCAGCGCTCCCACGCTGACCCTGGAAGACGCCCAGGCCATCGCCAATTCGGGCGACTGCCCCTACTGTATCCTGGTGGCGCCCGAGGTGCAGCGGCAGGCCAGCGTGGTCTACGGCGGCCAGAACAACACCTACACCATCAGCGGCACGACGCCCGAATACGGCGAGATCCGCAACCTGCCGCTGGCCGACGGCACCTGGTTCGGCACCGGCGACATCAACGCCGCGACCAACGTAGCCGTGATCGGCGCCAACGTGGCCTCCGGGCTGTTCGAGGGCGGCGACCCGCTCGGCCAGTCGATCCGCATCAACCGCCTGGCGTTCCGCGTCGTCGGCGTGGCGCAACTCAAGGGCGGCGCCGGCTTCGGGTCGCTGGACGACGGCGTCTATATCCCGGTGACGACGGCCCAGCGCAAGCTGTTCGGCGGGCGCCAGGCGGCCATCGCCGG
>CBJNAR010000242.1:0-5993 GCA_966434075.1 uncultured bacterium | reverse complement strand
GGCATGGGCTGGTCGGCCGCCTCCTCGCCGCTCAGGGCCGCCGCCTCCGGCGTTTCGCCCACCAGTTCCAGCGCGCCGTCCTGGCGCAGTTCGACCACGCTCACGCGCCCGCCCAGCCCGGCCACCCATTGGCGCACCGCTTTGCGCGGGATCAAGACCGGCGTGCGCGGCGCCGCTTCTTCGGGCGCGCCCCGGCCCCGCCCGCGCCGCGCCGGGGGCGGGTCGCCGCTCAGCGTGTGCAGGATCAGCACCATTTCGCGCCCGGCCCAGGGCGTCTCCGCCTCGACCGGCTCGGCGGGCGGTGCGCCCGTGCGGATCGTCACCTGCCAGACGGGCATGCCGGTCACTTTGCGTTCGCGCACCGCCACCGGCATTTGCCCGCGGCGCACCGACTCCAGGTCCACATCGCTGAGGTTGGGCGGCAAATCGGCGGGGGCCTGGGCGTGGGTGTCGAACAACGCCTGCACGCTGGTCAGCAACTGGTTGATGCCCGGATCGCTGATCGGGCAGACGGCGATGGGCACTACGTCGTGGCTGTTGCGGCGGAAATAGCCGAGCGCGCGGGTGGACGGGTCGATCTGGAAGTGGGCCACGTTGCGGTAGTGCCAGGGTTCGCTCATGCCCGCCGCCGGGTGCAGCACCTGGTCGAGGTGGGCCGGGTCCAGGCCGCCGAACCGGCGCAACTGGTCGCGCAGGATGGCCGTCTTGAAATCCAACTGCCCGCCGTAGTCGATGTGCTGCCACTGGCAGCCGCCGCAGGGGCCGAAGTAGGGGCAGGGCGGCGCCACGCGGTGCGGGGAAGGAGTCTCGACATGGGTGACGGTGGCCCAGGCGATGTCGCGCTTGACCCGGTCCACGCGGGCCGTGACCTGTTCGCCGCTGATGCCGCCCCAGGCGAAGACCACCGCGCCGTCGCTGCGGCCCACCGCGTCGCCGCCGTAGGCCATATCGGCCAGGGCCAACTCAACACTGCTGCCGGGCGCCGGGGCGTTGCCGCGCGACTCGGGGTGCTTGCTCATAGGTGGAAGGAGTCGGTCAAGGGCAGCACGAACACGGCGCCCCGGCCCGTCGAGCCGTCGGGATGGGTGGAGGGGCGCTCAGCCCGCCGCGCCACCGTGTCGCGCAGCAGCCGGATGAGCGGGTCCACCTGGTGATCATCGACGCCCATGATCAAGGTGGTGTTGCCTTCGCGGCGGAAGCCGCCGGTGCTGGCGAGGCGCGTCGCCCGGTAGCCCCCCTCGGTCAGCGCGTCCAGCACGGCGTCAGTATCCGCTTTCTGCACAATCCCCAGTACTAATTTCATGCCTGCTCTCCCCCGAACTGCTCTCCGGCGTCAGGGCCGGGTGCCTGCATTATAGCGATATTCCCGCACCCGGTCAATGGTTGGGTGTCCGAGTGGTATCAATGCTGGTGATCGTGCGCGACCGGTGTCGGGGCCAGCGCGCAGAAGAGCGAGTTGGGGTCGCAGTTCAGGCATTCCGGCTGGATCGTCGTGTGCCCGATATGGAAGCGGTCGGCCAGCAGCGTGTTCAGCGTGGTGATGATCGACGATCCCTGGCTTAGCATCTGGTCGTCCACCAGCACGTGGCAGCTCAGCGCGTACATGCCCGACGCGATCTGCCAGATATGCAGGTCATGGACATCCTGCACGCCGGGCACGGCCCGCATGGCCGCGACCACCTCTTCCGTGCGGATCTCCGACGGCACCGATTCGAGCAAGATGCGGACGGTGTTGCGCATGAGCCGCCAGCCGCTGGCCGCGATCAGGATCGAGATCAGGATCGACAGGAGCGGGTCGATCGGGGTCCAGCCGGTGGTGGCGATGATGACCGCGCCGGCCAGGACGCCCCCGGATGCCAGCGCATCGCCGGCCACATGCAGGACGGCGCTCTGGATGTTAAGGTTGCCGTGCCCATGGCTGTGCAAGGTCAGCCCGATCACCACGTTGACGACCAGCCCCACGAGCGCGACCACCAGCATGATGCCGCCCTCGATGGGTTCAGGGGTGAATAGCCGGCCGATGGCCTCATAGACGAGGAAGGCGCTGATGGGGATCAGGGCCGCCGCGTTGAGCAGCGCGGTGACGATGCCGACGCGGTGGTAGCCGAAGGTGCGCCGTGAGTCCGCCGGGCGGCGCGCCTGGCGCAAGGCAAACCAGCTCATGCCCAGCGCGAAGATGTCGGTGAGCACATGGCCCGCGTCGGCCAGCAGCGCCAGGCTGTTGGCGAGCAGGCCGCCGCCGGCCTCGGCCACCAGCACCGCTGCCGTGAGCACGACGGCCAGCACCAACCGGCGCTCGGTCGCGGCGTCGTCTTCCGTATGGTGATGGTGCGCCACGTCCTCCCGCGGCGCGCTGGCCGTCTGCGGCTGCATCGCCATGCCGACTGCTCCTCTTGGCCCGGCCTTGTGCCGGGCGGCGGGCCGGTTTGAAACCGGCCCCTACAGCACCCAATTTGCCGGACGGCGGGCCGGTTTCAAACCGGCCCCTACAGCGCGCTGCTAGCGCCCGAATAGCCCGCGGATCTTGTCCATAAAACTGCCGCCGCCGGTGGGCGCCTCGGCGTCCGCCGTGGGGTTGGGGCCGGCGTCGGGGTCGTCCATGATTGTCAGCCGGAGTCCGTTGCACAACCGGTCCACCACGGCGCGCGCCGCCGCGTAGTCGGCCTGGCTGGCGTAGCGGTCGAACTCCACCGACACGAACTCGGGCGGGTTGCGCGGGTCGATATGGACCTCGATATGCGGCCCGTCCGGCGGATCGGCCACGTAGAGCAGGCCTGGCTCGCGGGGCTGCAACTCGGGCATCCCGGCCAGTACCTGGAGCACCTGGCCGCGCATGATCGCCTGCGGCCCGTCGTCCATCGACTCCAGGCCGGGCTGGGTGGGCCGGGGCAGGCGCATCAGCGTGAAATCATAGGGCATGCGGACCTCCGAAAGTGTTTCAAGTTCCAGGCGGCAGGGCGCCTGCGCTACCCCGAGCCTGGAACTTGAAACGAATGCGCGCGGGTTTTGCCACTACCCCCTACGGGGCCGGGTTCTCGGTAATGTCGATCTGCGCGCGCTGCAGCTTGCCGCTGTAGTCCACGTAGATCGTCTTCCACTCGGTAAAGGTGTCGAGGCCCGCCTGCCCGGCTTCGCGGTGGCCGTTGCCGGTGCCGCGCGTGCCGCCGAAGGGCGCCTGGATCTCGGCGCCGATGGTGCCGGCGTTGATATAGACAATGCCGGTGGTGATGTCGCGCATCGCCTGGAAGGCGCGGTTGACGTTGGCGGTATAGATCGAGCTCGACAGGCCGTACTTGGTGTGGTTGTTCACGCGGATCGCCTCGTCGAGGCTGTCCACCGGGACGAGCGTCGTGACCGGGCCGAAGATCTCTTCCTGGGCCACCATGTCGTCCCATTTGGCGTCGGTAAAGAGGCTAGGGGTGTAGAAGGCGCCGTGCGCCAGGTCACCCTCGTCGGCGATCTTGCCGCCGGTGACGAGCTTGGTGCCGGCCTTCTGGCCCTCCTGCACCATCTTATGGATGCGCTGCTGCTGGCTCTTGTTGATGACCGGGCCGACATCGGTGGTCGACTCCAGGCCGTTGCCCAGGCGCAGCTTCTCCATGCGCGCCACCAGCCGATCTTCGAGCTCCTTCTGCACGGCGCGATGGACGATCACGCGGCTGGCCGCGGTGCAGCGCTGGCCGCTGGTGCCGAAGGCGCTCCAGAGGATGCCCTCCAGGGCCAGGTCGATGTCGGCGTCGTCCATGACGATGATGGCGTTCTTGCCGCCCATCTCCAGCGAGACGCGCTTCAGGCGCCGGGCCGCTTCCACGGCGACGGCGTTGCCCGCGTCGGTCGAGCCGGTGAACGAGATCAGGGCCACGTCCGGGTGCTCCAGCAGGGCGGTGCCCACGGTGGACCCCGGCCCCATGACCAGGTTGATCACCCCGGCGGGCACGCCTGCGTCTTCGAGCACCTTGATCAGCGCGATGGCGCAGAGCGGCGTGTCGCTGGCCGGCTTAATGACCACCGTGTTGCCCGCGACCAGCGCCGGCATGATCTTCCAACTGGGGATCGCCACCGGGAAGTTCCAGGGGGTGATCGCGGCCACCACGCCGAGCGGGTCGCGCGTGGTCATGGCCCACTTGTTGGGCAGTTCGCTCGGTACCACCTCGCCGGCCAGGCGGCGGCCTTCGCCGGCCATGTAGAAGGTCATGTCGATGGCCTCCTGCACGTCACCGCGGGCCTCGGCCAGCACCTTGCCCATCTCCTGGGTCATCAGGCGAGCGATCTCTTCCTTGCGCTCGATGAGCAATTGCCCGGCGCGGAACAGGATCTCGCCGCGCTTGGGCGCCGGCGTCAGCCGCCAGCTCTCGAAGGCCTTGCGGGCGGCCTCCACGGCGCGATTGGCATCTTCCGCCGTGCCCTGGCTCAGTTCGGCCAGGGTCTCGCCGGTGGCCGGGTTCAGACTGGTGAAGGTGCCACCCCCCGCCGATTCGACCCACTGGCCGCCGATGAGGTGCTTGACCAACTGGCCGGTCTCGATGCCGGTGCCGTGGCCGTTGCTGCTCTGCTGCGTCCGGCTCTGGCCGGGCGCGGTTGTCGTCTCCATGCTGTCTTGCTCCTCTCCTCAACACGTCGTTGTGTTTGCCGGGCGCTGGGTCGCCCTATGTCGCCGCCGGGCGCGAACGCCGGCCATGCTACCGAAAGTGTATCACAAAGCCGCGGAGAGTGTCAATCAAATACAGGGCCGCTGCCCGGCGTTGCACCCACACCGGTAGCCGAAGTGTGCTATACTGTTGGCAGCAGACGCACTAAAACCGAATAGCCCTATTTTCGCGCCACGCGAAAGAAAGATGTACCTCATGGTCTCTCCGCATAGCCGGCCCGCCGCAGCGCGGGAACCGGAATCCGCGCCGCCCCGGCACGCCCCCGACCCCGACACCCCGACCCAGGCCGCGCTCCCCAGCCCGACCGGCGCCACAATCCAGAGTCTCGTCACCCACTCGGCCATTCACGGGCGGGGTAATCGCACGGTGCGAGCGACCGCGATGCAGCAGATGCAACGGACATCCGGCAATCGCGCGGTGCAACGGCTGCTCGCCGGGCGGGCCGCCCCCGTGGCGCCGATCAGTGGTCGCCCGACCGCGGTCAGCGTCCAGCGCAACGGCACCGGGCTGGCCGGCGCGGGCGCGGTCGGCCAGTTCGCGACCAATATGAAGGCGCCCATGGCCGCCTGGGACAGCTACGGCGACGATCTGGAGAAGCGGCAGCGCGCCCTCTTTGAACCGGCCACCAAACAGTTGGAAGCCCTCGGCGCGCCGCGTATCACCTCGCTCTTAAAAGACGACCGGCTTGGGGACGAATCGACCTACGCGGCATTCATGCCCGCCACCTGGATGGTGCTCATCAACCCTGCGGGCTTGCGGGCGAACGCGACGGACGAAGCAAAAGCCCGCCTGGCCGGGACGCTTTATCATGAGATCCGCCATGCCGAACAATACTATCGCATCGCCCGGATGCTGGCGGGCAAGGGGGCAGAAAAGGAGCTGAGCACTCTTGGCTTGCGCGCCGACGTGATTGCCCACGCGCGAAAAAACCCGTTATCGCCCCCGCCGCAGTCGAAGAAAGGGCCGGCGGAGCAACAGCGCGAGTATCAGGAAGCGGAAGCCTGGTACGAAGCCAGCACGCGCTATGGCGATATGAGTGCCAAACTAAGTGAAATGCAAAAAGAATACTCCGCCGCGAAGGCCACCAAAGAGACTGATCCGGAAAGGTATAAGGCCGCCTGGGTACACTACACCCAAGCCTATAAACTCTACCAGTCTACCGCGGTCGAAGCCGACGCCTGGGCCGTGGGTGGGATGGTAGAATCCACGCTAGGATTCAAACCGAACACGTTGGAAACCGAGCTGGCGAAAATGCCTGCCGATCCACGGACCTTCACGCCCATCGGCGGGGCCACCAGCACGCCGCAGCCGCCCATGCGCCCGCGCGCGGTGGCGACTGGTGCC
>CBJNAR010000241.1:0-6004 GCA_966434075.1 uncultured bacterium | reverse complement strand
TGGGCCTGATCCTGCTCGTCGCGGTGGTCGTCCGCGTCTGGAACCTCGAAACCATCCCCATGGGGCCATACAGCGACGAAGGCGACCGGGCGGTGGACGCCCGCCACATCAACCGGGGCGAGCCGGTGAACGATGCGCCGTTCGCCTTCTTCGGCACCGGCTGGTGGGGCGTGCCCAGCCTCTATTTCTGGCTGGTCGGCCAATCGCTCAAGGTGTTCGGCGATACGCTGGCCGGGGCGCGCATGATCCACGCGCTGGCCGGGATCGGCACGGTCTGGTACACCTACCGCCTGGGCCGGGCGGTGTGGTCGCCCCGCGCGGGCTTGCTGGCGGGCGCCTTGCTGGCGGTCTCCGATTTCGCCATCCAGTTCAGCCGCACGGCGGGCGAGAGCACGATCACCCTGTTCACCTGGACCGTCTGCTTCTATTACCTCTACCGCGCCCTGCAAACGTGCCGCCCGCTCGACTTCGTGCTGAGCGGCCTGGCCGGCGGCTTCACGCTCTACGGCTACGTGGCGGGCAAGCTCTTGCCGGTGTTCCTGGCGCTGCTGGCGATCTACCTCCTGCTGCGTTGGGGCCGCACCGGCGTCCGCCGCTATCTGCCCGGCCTCGCGCTGACGGCGTTCGCCGCCGCGCTGACCTACGCCCCGAACGGCCTCTATATCCTGTCCCACCCGGTGGCCCTGACCCAGCGCTATAACGGCGTCGTCATCTTCAACCACGCGCAAGAGATGTTCGCCACCTACGGCACCAACAACTGGGCGGTGATCTTGCTGCGCCAGTTTGGGCTGACCTTTAGCGCGTTCGATGTGGGGCACGAGGCCGGGCCGTTCTATCCCACGGGGATGCCCATCCTGCCCGTGGCCTGGGCCGCCGTCTGGATCCTGGGCGTGGCCTACATGGTGTGGCGGCTGGGCGATGTGCGCTTTGCCGTGCTGGCCGCCTGGATCCTGAGCGGCCTGGCCGGGGCCGCGCTGACGACCGACACGCCAACGCTGCAACGGGTCGCCGGCATGGTGCCCGTGCTGGCCCTGCTGCCCGCGGTGTATCTCGACCGCGTGGTGCGCGGCATCCCGCCGGTGCCCTGGCGCGTGGCGCTGCCGCCCCGCACGCGCGTCCTGCGCTGGGCGCTGGCCGGCGTGCCGGTGCTGCTGGTCGGGCTGCTCGGCGCGCAGACGCTGAGCTTCTATTTCGGCCCGTATACCGCCGCGGCCCATTACTACTGGTACACGCTGGCCGGGCGCTATGCCGCGCAACTGAACCCGCAGCGCGACGTGGTCTACCAGATGGATGTGCCCGAGTTCTACTGGCGCATGGGGCCGGCCCTGTTCCTGGCCGACCAAGTCCAGGGCGATGACCTGAGCAATCCCAGCGACGAGCTGCCGCTGACCCGCAACGGGGACAAGAACGCCCATTTCCTGGTGTTCCCCTCGAACGAGGCCTACCTGCCCATGCTGCAATCCTATTACCCCGACGGCACCCGCCGCGTCGTCAATGCCCCCGATGGCCGGGTGTTCTTTACCGCTTACGAGGTCGATACTGAGCAGTTCGATGCCCGGCGCCAGGTGACGGCGCGCTACGGCCCGCCGCAAGGCCCGCTGTTCGAGCAACAGGAACCGCGCCTCGGCACGCTGGGCGGGGACGATGACGCCGCGACGATCCACCCGCCCGCCTGGATGACCTATCCGCTGGCCGTGCAATGGACGGGCGGCCTGGTGGTCCCGGCCTACGGCGCCTATACCTTCCAGTTGAAAGCCGCGCTGGGGGCCACGCTGGAGATCGACGGGCGCACACTCTTGACCAGCACCGGGGGGACGGCGCCGCCCGCGCCGGGGCGGATCGTGCTGGCGAAGGGCGTCCACCAGGTGCGCCTCGCGGGCACGCTGGCCGATCCGCGCGGCGCGGTGGAACTGCGCTGGACTACCGACAACGGCGTCGCGGTGCCTATCGACCGGGCGTTTCTCTGGAACGATCCGGCGGGCGCCTTGCTGGGCACCGGCTACGCGGCCACGTCCGGGCCGGACTGGTTTACCGGCGCGAACCCGACCACGACGGCGCCGCTCGTCGTGCGCCGGGACGGCTTCCTCGGCTGGCGGGCTGCGAACGGCAGCCTGGGTGGCGGGACGAACGTGGCCGCGATCTGGCGCGACACCCTGCGCGTCGCCCAGCCGGGATCCTACCGCTTCGATCCTCGGACCGCCGGTCGCATCGCCGTGTGGATCGACGGCCAGGTGGTGGGCACGGGCAATGTGCCGGGCGTGACCGACAGCCTGCCCGCCACGGTGCCGCTCACGGCGGGCGATCATGCGCTGGAGGTGCGCTTCCAGGCCACCAGCGACAATGCGCTCTTTGAGTTCTACTGGCAGCCGCCCGGCGGCCCGCGCGAACTGCTGCCGCCCACCGCTCTGGCGCCGCTCGCCGGGGGCGCCTGGCCCGTCGCCGAACGCCCGGATGCACCCAGCCCCAATGCCGCGCTCATCGGTGCGGCCCAGCCCGCGCTCGCCGTGCAGAAGGCGGGCAGCATCAGCGGCAACGGCGTCTGGATGGAGGCCCGCGGCGTGGGCGTGCTGCCCGACGGCCGGGTCGTGGTCGGCGATACCGGGCACGCGCAGATCCTCGTCTACGACCACGGCGGCAAGCAGGTGGCCGCGTGGGGCCGTCCCGGCGACGGCGAGGGGCAGTTCGCTACCTTGAGCGACATCGCCGTGAGCGGCGACGGCATCATCGCCGCCCTCGACGCCGGGCACCGCGATGTGCAACTCTTCGACGGCAACGGCACGCTCATTGGCCATCTGCGCAACGACCAGATCGGCATTTCTCCCGCTAGCGGCATCGCCTGGGGTCCCGACGGCAAGCTCTATATCGCCGACACGGGCGGCGGGCGCGTGCTGCGCGTGAGCAGCAGCGGCCAGCCGGAGTTCAGCATGAGCGCCGGCGATGCCACGCACCAGGCGTTGAGCCAGCCGGTGGACGTGGCCGTCACTGCCGGCGGCATCGTCTACGCCGCCGACCTGATCGGGCGGGTGGTGCGCTTCAACGCGGCGGGGGTGATCGACCAGGAGTGGAAAGTGCCGGTCGGCGGGGCCAGGGGCGGCGGCCACCTGGCCGTCTGGGGCACCCGCCTGGCCGTGACCGATCCCTCGGGTAACAGCGTGAACTTTATCGATCTGCGTGCGGCGAACGACGCCGTGCTGGCTACCCCGGCTTCCGCCGCGCTGGGCCTCGCGGTGCCGGTGGGCGTGGCTCCCGGCCCCGACGGGCGCCTCTATGTGCTCGACAGCGATAACGCGCGCGTCGTGATCCTCACCGCGCCTTAACGGCCCGGCCCCCATCTATTGTCACTCTGAGCGCAGCGAAGAGTCTCGTCGTTTGGGCTAGCAGACGGAGATTCTTCGCTGCCTCAACGGCCCGCCATCCACCTATTGTCACTCTGAGCGCAGCGAAGAGTCTCGGGGCTACCAGACGGAGATTCTTCGCTACCTTCAGAATGACGGGGGTGGTGTGACGCGCGCCCTAGCGGTCCGCTGCGGCGGCCAGGGTCAGCCGGTGGAGCGTGACCAGGCTCGCCGCGGTGAGCCGTCCCCCGACATAGCCGCCCGCCAGCACGAAGGCGACCGGGATGCCCCGCTCGCGGCACCAGGCAAAGATCAGGCGCTCGCGCTCGGCCAGGATGGCCGTGTCGATACCCGGCAGCCCGCCGTTCAGACACTCGCCATACGGGTCCATGCCTGCGTTGTACAGGCAGAGGTCAAAGGCAGGGCCCTGCGCCGCCAGATCCGCTAGGCGCGCCTCGATGGTGGGCAGGTAGTCTGCCGCCGTGGTGACGAGGTCCAGGGTGGCGCGGAGGCCGGGATCATAGGCGTCGAAGGGGTGGACCGCCACGTCCAGGTGCCACACGTCGGGGTCCGTGGCGATCAGCGAATGGGTGCCGCCGCCGCAGTGGGCGTCGAGATCCAGGATCAGGATGCGGTGCGCCCCCGCGGCCCGCGCCGCCCGCGCCGCCAGCACCAGGCCGTTGAAGGTGCAGTACCCGGCGCCGTGCGCGCGCCGCGCGTGGTGCAGCCCGCTCGACAGCGACCCGGCCACGCCGTCTTCCAGCGCAGCGCGGGCCGCCGCCACGGCGCCCCCGTTCGAGGCCAGCACCATCGGCCATACGCTCGCGTCCCACTGGAAGCCCTGCGACTCGGCCAGGGCGCGCGGCTGCCCGGTGCGCACCGCCGCGACGTAGGCTGGGGCGTGGATCGCCTCCACTTCCGCCGCGGTCAGCGCCACGGGCGCCGCGATCTCCACGCCGGGAATGGGATCCTGCGCCAGCGACTCGGCGATCCACCCGGACTTGCGCGTGGTATCGAACGCATAGCCGGCCAGCACATAGGCCGGGCTGTAGAACAAGCGCATGGGCAGTCCTCGTAGCCGTCAGCGGTCAGCGGTCAGGTTTTAGGTGTGCGAAGTAGGAAAGACATCCCAGGGCTGATCTCTGATCAAATATCGTGTGAGACGTTATCTCCTGATAGCTGACGGCTGACGGCTGACGGCTCGGCTAAAAGCAGCAGCTATCCTTGAAGCCGCAGTTGCCGCAGATCGCCTGTTTGCTGCCGCGCACGGCGTACATCGGCGCGCCGCAGTTCGGGCAGGGGCTGATTTCCTCGCCGTCTTCAGCCGGGGGCGGCGCGGGCGACTCGTGGGGGGGAGATGGGGCCGGCGCGGGGTGATCTTCCAGCGTAGGACCGGGATGGGTTTGCATGGATTCTCCGTTTCGCGCAGAGTGTGACGAGGTCAACGGCTGGCCGTCGCCATGGCATCGCGCGCCTGGCGGACCCAGCCCTCCAGGAAGTGCGGGTCGTCGCCGTCGATGATCGGGATGCCAAACTCGCTGTCGTGCGACTGGATGCCGGGGTTGTGCACGTTCAGGTCGCTGCCGATGATAAACAGGTGCGGGCTGCCCTGGATCGCGCGGGTCTTGCTGTCCTGCCAGTCTTGCCACACGGCGGCCTGGCCGTGCCCGGCCCAGAAGTCATGCGCCAGGCGGTCTACATCGAGGCCGGCAGCTTCGGCCAGATGGAACAGGTCGTCGGTCAGGGCCAGGTTGCAGATGTCGCGGAAGAAGCCGAAGCGCAGCGCCGAGTCGTAGCGGTCCTCGGCCTCCGGGCCCTGGAGGGCGGCGCACTTGAGCGCGGCCATGGCGGGCAGGAACGTATCGGGATAGTCGGTGCGCGTCCAGGGGGCGAAAGCGTCCGGCTCCAACTGCGCCAGCACGGGGCGCTCGGTTTCGATGGTGTTGCGCGGCGTGCCGCTGTGGTTGACCAGTTCGAGCGGCCAGCAGCGCCAGTGGACGCGAGCCGGGGTGTTGAGTTGGGCCAGCGCCCGTCGCAAGCGGATGGACGCGACATGCGACCAGGGGCAATGTAGATCCGACCAGAATTCAATTTCGAGCATGGGTGCCTCCTAGGTCCGGCCCCAGGTGTCCGCCGGGGACACGTCATGGTCGCGGAAATACCCGCGCCACGGTCCCGAACCGGTGATAAAGGGCTGCATGAGGGCGCGCTCAGCCTGCACCGTGTGCATGAGATCGTGCGCGGCCCACTCGTGCAGCAATTGGGCCAGCGTGACGGGACCGAGCTCGCTGTGCCGCACGGTGCGGGCCAGGTCGAGCGTGCCCACCTGCTCCAGCACGGCCAGGTTCTCCGAGCGCGTGCGGGCGAAATCGTCGGCCAGTTGGAAGGGGGTGCGGTCGCCGTAGTCCTTGCCCTCGGTGTCGGGATCGAACGCCGGGATGTCTTGGCCGGTCAGGAAGGCGCGCAGGCGCGAGCCGAACACCTGCTCGGCGTCAAGCAGGTGGCGCAGGCAATCGCCCGCCGACCACTCGCCGGGGGCCGGGGCGCGCAGCAACAGGTCGCCGGGGATCTTATCGGTCAGGTTCAACCACCGCCCGGCGGTGGTCACGAGGACAGATTGGACTTGCGCTAACAGAGTTTCCATTGCCGCTCCCTCCGCCGATCACTAC